>CANHJA010000114.1 GCA_947460795.1 Bacteroidota bacterium
CTCCTGCTTCCGATATTTTACATGATTTAAGCAAGTATAAAAATTTTAATATTACCACTTTTCAAGCTGAAGATGAGATCGCTGCGATTACATCTGCAATTGGAGCTTCTTATGGTGGCTCATTAGGTATAACTACTACATCAGGACCGGGAATGGCTTTAAAAGCAGAAGCCATGGGCTTAGCAGTGATGTTAGAAATTCCTTTAGTAATTATTGATATTCAACGTGGAGGGCCATCTACAGGATTGCCTACTAAAACTGAGCAAAGTGATTTAATGCAAGCTTATTACGGTAGAAATGGGGAATGTCCTATGCCTATTTTGTCTACAAGCACTCCAACAGATTGTTTTGAAGTTGCAATTGAGGCATGTAGAATCGCTATTGAACACATGACTCCTGTTATATTATTGAGTGATGGATTTATTGCCAATAGTTCAGAAGCTTGGAGATTTCCAAATTCTAAAGATATTGCAGCCATCAATGTAGATTTCAAGAAAACATTGGCTCCTGATGAAGATAAATTAATGCCTTATTCTCGTGATGAAAAATTAGTTCGCCCATGGGTTATACCTGGCGCTGTTGGATTAGAACATCGAATTGGAGGATTAGAAAAACAAGATATCACAGGAAATATTAGCTATGACCCAGACAATCATGAACACATGGTAAAAACCCGTCAAGCTAAAATAGATATGATTGCTAGCTATATTCCAAAACAAGAAATAAATTTGGGAGAAGAGGAAGGCGATATATTAGTGGTTGGTTGGGGATCGACAAATGGTGTTATAAGAACAGTTGTTGAGAAACTAATTAAAGATGGTAAAAAAATATCTCATTGCCACTTACGTTATATACGCCCTTTCCCTGCAAACTTTGCTGATATTCTAAAAGGATTTAAACATGTAATTGTGCCAGAAATTAATAATGGACAATTAGTGAAAATTATTCGATCAGAATTTTTAATCGATGCAGTTCCGTATAATAAAATAAAAGGTACACCAATCACACAAAAAGAACTAGAAGATTTTATTTTACAAAACTTCTAAAAAAACCAATAACCAATTAAAAACCAACATTATGAAAAAAAGAGTTAAGCTAGTATGGATGTTTTCAACAATCATCACAGGATTGTCGTCGTGTTATACATATGAAGGGCCTGTGAGAGTAAATCAAAACGTTGACAGGATTATACCTCCTCCTGTTGAAAAATTAGTAGCTTCTAAGCTGACAAAAGCGGAGTATTTGAGTAAAGCATTTAAAGAAATTCAGGGTGCTTTGCCAGAAGCTGATGTTACTATGATTGAAGACAGTATAAAGGTATTATTTCCCAATAATATCATTTATAAAAGAGCAGAACTTTACCCGTCTCTTGGATATGAAACCCCGTTGAAATCATTTTCACAACTTTTAAAAAAATATAGAAAAACAAATATTTTAATTACTGGCCATACCGATACAAAAGGGGTAGAATCTAAAAACAAAGAAATTTCTGGCCAGAGAGCAAGTAATATAAAGAAGATAATCACTGAAAATGGCATCAATGAATTGAGGTTAAAATCTTGGGGCTTGGGTTCTGTTTCTCCAATAGCTGAAAATAATACAGAAATTGGAAGAGAGAAAAATAGGCGAGTAGAGTTTGTCGTTTTATATGATGACAAATAATTATTGCTACTAAAAAAGGTTAATTCATTTGAATTAACCTTTTTTATTTAACACGGCTTCGTATAATTTTTCGTACATGGGAATAATATTATTGATATTGAATTTTTGCGCTTGTACCAATGCATTTTGTTTAAACTGAATTAACTTTTCTTCGTCTGAAAGTAATTCTATAGAGTATTTTACCATGGCATCAATATCGCCTACATCTGTTAGGTAACCCGTTACACCATGTATATTAATTTCAGGAATACCACCCGCATTACTAGATATAACAGGCACTTGACAACCCATTGCTTCTAAGGCTGCGAGCCCAAAACTTTCATAAGCACTCGGCAGCATAAATAAATCGGTGATCGAAAGAATTTCTTCAAGTTTATCTTGCTTACCTAAAAAACGAATGTCATCGCAAGTCCCCAGCTCTCTGCATATTTGTTCCATGTGTTGTCGTTCTGGACCATCACCAATCATCAATAGTTTTGAAGGAATTGATTTTCTTATTTTATCAAATGCATATATAACATCTTCAACCCGTTTTACTTTTCTAAAATTTGATACATGGGTTAATATTTTTTCGCCATGAGGCGCTAACATTTTTTTGAAATGTTCTTTATTGCTTTGAGAAAATCGTTTGATGTCCACGAAATTGGGAATTACATGAATTTCTTTTTCAATATCGAATGAGTTAATTGTTTCTTGCATTAAGTTTTCTGAAACTGCAGTGATTGCATCCGACTCATTGATGGAAAATGTGACAACAGATTCGTACATTTTATCTTTACCAACCAATGTAATATCTGTGCCATGCAATGTTGTTATGTACGGGATATTTTGATTGGACTTTTTTAATATTTGATTGGCTAAATATGCTGAAGACGCATGTGGTATTGCATAATGCACATGCAATAAATCTAACTTTTCATTTTTGATCACATCTACTAAACAAGAGGACAGTGCCGATTCATAGGGAGGAAAATCAAACAACGGATACGTTGGCACACTTACTTCATGATAGAAAATATTGGGATGAAATGCATCTAATCGAACAGGTTGCTGATAAGAAATAAAATGAATGATATGTCCTTTATCTGCCAAAGCTTTCCCTAATTCTGTTGCTAAAACCCCACTACCTCCAAATGTTGGGTAACAAACAATTCCTATTGTCATGAAATGTAATAATTTTTTCAAAGGTAATGTATTCAGATTTACGAATTATACATTCGGAATGATTATGTATTGAAAAAATATATTTGGATTAAATAAGGGACTTAAATTTCAAAACATACAAACTGGAGGAATTGGACTACAATGAAAATTGGATTTCGTGTTTTAAATTTTATATTTGTCATAAATAATAATAAGATGGAATTAGGAATTGGTTCAAGGGTAGAGCATCCCAATTTTGGAAGAGGTGTGGTGGTTGATATGGGTACAGAGTTTATTAATATTTGGTTTAAAAGTGCCAATTCGGTTCGTAGTATCGCTAAAAATTTTGATGGGCTTCGTATTTTAACCTCTGCAGAACAATCAGAGACGACAGGATTGGTGAATATGGCAGACCTCGAATTTATGTTGCATAAAGTACTGGATGACAGAACTGATATTTCGGACAAGGTAGATTTAGCGAATAAATGGCAAGGAGGTATAATGGTTTTAAAACCATTTGAAGAAGGCATGCAATCCAAAGAAATTTCGATTGAAACATTCTTTCATAAAATAGTGATGGTTCGTGACCGACTTCGTGTGATGGAGCAACAAATAAATGCGCACAAAGTATTAAGCGATGCTGAGAAAGTGGATTTGCAACAATACATCACTCGAATATATGGTTCGCTTACCACGTTTAATGTATTGTTTAAAAACACCGATGACCAATTTAAAGGTAGTGGGAAAGAGTAAATTAAAATGTGTCTATGAAGAATAATTTTTCTAAAGTATTGTCAATATTTCTAATTATATTTCTAACTTATGATATCATATCATCTGCTTATTTATATTATCATTTAAATATAGATGGAGATATAACGAAAATTGTAACTCCCATTTTATGGTTTAAAGATGTTTTAAATGACCCATTTGGTATTAAAGCCGTAACACAAAATTTTGAATACGGTGGAGCCGGTAGATTTATGGCTCATGTATCCCCTTTACTTTGGTTTCAATATGTATTTAATTTGATATACTCAGTTGTTAAAAATCCTATAGTGTCAATCTATTTATGCAGTTCGTTGTTTGTAATCATTATTCATTTGTCATTTTTATTTTTAATGAATCGGTTTATTAAAGTAAATCTAAAATTTAATTTTAATCACTTTCTGTTATTACTTTGTTTGACTTCTAGCTTTATTCAATATAATAAATTCTATGATTCATTTGGATTGATCGATAGGTCGATTAGTTATGTTTTCTTTTATATTTTTCCAATATTAGTATTGGCTTTTTACTACTCTGTCTTCTATATTAAATACCAATTGGGTGATTTTAGAATCAATATTTTTACGCATATTTTATTAATTTTACTAAGTATTTTTCTTGCGTTTTCTGGCCCTCTGATACAACCAATTGTATTTATTGTAACCATGTTATGTTCATTCGCATATTTATTTATCAAAGAAGATAAATTTTTCAAACGTTTTATTCTTAATAAAAATATACTTTTTCATTTTATTTTAATGCTAGCATTGTGCCTTTATGCTTTTTATGTAGCTCGTTTTAATAGTGAGAAAAATTTTGATGTGTCATTGATTGAAAGGTATAAATTATTAGCGAAAGGAATAATACATATTTGTACATTAAATTTTTCTATACTAATAGTAGCAATATTTTTTTCAATCAATTT
This sequence comes from Bacteroidota bacterium, assembly GCA_947460795.1. Lineage (GTDB taxonomy): Bacteria > Bacteroidota > Bacteroidia > Chitinophagales > Chitinophagaceae > OLB11. Next base: position 4,499 of record CANHJA010000114.1, read on the forward strand.
GTTCTTCATTTTTAAATTGGAAAATAGCTATAAATTTAAAGTTCAATTGTTTTGGATTGCCTTATTTATTACTACCTATTTTTCATTATTGCCTTTAGGAGGATATCGCCCATATCGCCCTTATATCTTGCGTTACGACACATTGATACCAGTAACATTATTGATTGTTTATTTAGTCGTTTATTCAATGGTATTTATTTTAAATCAAAAAACAAACTTGCCGTTTTTAAAATATTACATTGTCCTTCCAATTCTTTTTATCGCCTTCATGACAATTGCAGATAAAAAAATTGCTAAAGAAGAAAATGCTTGTCAGCACAGGAGTTTATATGCTTTAAATAAAAATAAAAAAGATACTATTTTGTATGTTTCAAGAGAGTGTAATCTAGGAACTTGGCAAGAATCAGATTTAAATGATCCATATACACAAGAAATGTTGACTACTTTATTTAAAAAATGGCATGTGATAGAACCTTTTCAGGTGATTAAATAAAATCAATACAGGCTATAATCTTGTTTCTCTATTTTATATTTTACTGTTTATTAATCCATGAAAATAATAATTGAACTATTAATTTGCTGCTGTTTTATCGGATGTTTACATTCTGACTATTTATAACAAAGCAAATATTTCTTTAAAAGAAATTGGGCTACTTTTTGAAAGAACTATTTACTCCTAAATGAAATTATTTAATTCGATGGTTGTTGTATAATATTTGATTGTTTATTTTATAAAATGAGTTTGTTTTTACATCTCTAATTTCAATTTCATCAATGGCCGAAGCACATTTTTTGTTGTAGTTTAAAAAATCCACTTTCAAATGATTCGTACTATCTGTTTTTGTAAATTTAATATCCATTCTGAACCATAATTTATTATTGTCTGTTGAGTGAAATGCCCAAATACTTTCTTTTCTGGTCATTTTTTTCTGATCATTAAAAAAATATAAATTTATAAAAGGCATATTAAAGTCTTTTTTATTTACAGAACTCCAAAGAGAAAATTCCAATTCAGTGCCATTTTCAAATTTCAATGAATCGTCAAAAATTCGCAACGAATCGATAGAAGTGACGTCTAGTGATTTGTTACCCCAAAACTGTTCATTGCTCGATTTGTCTTCAAAAGATTCATGATAGGTCGTTTGCTTGTTAATAATAGTATTTTTTAAGATACTGTCCTTGTACTTTTTTTCTAGATTAAATAATTTTTCTAGTGATAGATTATAAAATTTCCAATTTTTATATTCTCCAATCAATGCAGAGGATTGAACTAAATATTTTTCACCATCAATAAATGCTGCATTTTTTTCTACTAATACTAAAAGAGGTTTGCGGCTAGTTATTTTTTTAATATTTTCTTTGTTAGTGAGAGGGCCTCCAACAAATCGAATTAAATCAAAAGATTGAGACCAAGATGATCTTGCTAAAAGTGTATTCATCATAGGTAGATTTGTAGCTAATGCGTATTGATAAGAAAAGTTCAATATGTGGCCATAACTTTGAGCTCCTACTTTGTCACTGCCTTCTAAATAAAAAGGCAAAACAATCATTCCTTGAAACTGTGTGTCAATCTTAGCTTCTTTATTAAAAAGTTTAATAGAATCTATTTCAGGAATAAAACCTTTGTAATTTTTTACTCCATCATCACAACGTTCTTGAAATTTTGTGCCATAACTAAACATTTCAAGTGAGCTAATAAATAAAAGGATGCATATACTTATTATTGCGGAAAATTTCTTTTTTTGAATGACTAAGTTTTTCAAGAAATAATCTATGCTAATTAAAGTAGAGATAGATATGCAGAAATAAAATGGCCAGGAAAACCGTCCCAATGCTCTAAATTGCTTCATTATGCCAATGTAATCCAATAAAAATTCCATATTCCAAATAAAAGGAATACCCATCGAAAAGAGTAAACATAAAACGCCACTAAAAATTAATATTTTTTGGATGGGGGTTAACTCCATCGGCTCTATTTCAAATTGCTTTTGAAATAGAAATAATATGAAATTGAGGATTAAAAAAAAGCAAAATAAACTAGGAATAAATCCAATATAATTATAGCCTTCTTCTAAATTTCCACCTATTTTTTCGTGAAACAACAACAGAAAACTGTTCCCTAAATTACTGATATTAGAAGTAAATACATATTTCAATTTTGAAACATATTCCAAAACTCCCCAAGGATTTTTGGGCCTATCTAAAACAGCATCTGTCATTGATAAGAAAGTTTTAAAGCCCAAGAAAGAAATTAAAACAACCCCCAGTATTGGAATGATTTTTTTTATTTTAGCAATAAACACTTCTTTCTCAAAAATTAAATATCCAATGCATACAGTGATTATGGTTAAACTAGTAATGGCAAAATCATACACATGTAGAAAAGTTACAAGAAAGTTTAATAAAAAAAGTAGAATTAAATAATATCGTTTTTGATTTTTCAAATAGCTGATTACTAAATAAAGGCTAACAATAATAAAGAATGAATAACTCATTCCAAAATGCCCAAATGTTTTAAAAAGGTTGGGCGACATTGCTGTAAATAGCAATCCAAAGAATGCGCTCAGGTATAAATTAATATCTAATTTCGATAATAATTTATAAAAAATATAGGATGAAAAAATAAAAGCCAATGCAGGCAGTATATTCATGATAGCAATGAAATCGCCCATTGTTAAATGAAATAGGTCTCTTAAATAGGATAGAGGAACAGCAAGCAGCGGTTGATTGTCGGTATAAATTACATGTTCATAAAACGGGAAATTCATCCCCTTAAATTCTGTCCCTTTGCCATATAAACAATGATATAAATAGGCATAATAATTTTTTATTCCATCGCCTCCTGATGTGTAGAGTGAAGTTGATAAATTCATTAAAATGGTTCGAAACATGAACCATGTATAAATACAAGTGCCTACGACATTGATTGCGCTGGCAATGAATTTGTTGTTTTTCAA
>CANHJA010000115.1 GCA_947460795.1 Bacteroidota bacterium
GGATTGTGGGGTGATACAACAAACCAGATTCGTTCTACATCGCAATTATATAGCACATGATTGGCTATAATGCAGTGCCCTAAATGGATTGGATTGAAACTTCCGAAGTATAAACCTATTTTCATATTTACGTACTATTACACTTTTTTATTTTATTACTTTGTTCTGTTGTTTTAGCATTTTTAATCCCTAAAATTGAAAGCAAAATGACTGTTATTGATTGGGATAAACATGTTTCCATCTTCTATGCGACCAAACCCAATTTTCAGGCTGACGTTTGATACTTTCCTCTAAATGACGAACATAAGCTTCTGTAATTTCGCCTTCTTTCGTTTCATTCGGATGCTCAAATGCCAATTTCATTTTTATTTCATAATAGCCTCTTTTTACTTTCACAATTTCTCCAAAATACACTAAATTATTATACCGCCGAGCTACAAATTCGGGCCCTTTAAAGAAGGCCGTTTTACGATGAAAAAAATCATTCCAAGACACTCGTTTGGGATCGCTAGGATTTTGATCCGCTATAAAGCCCCATAAAATTTCTTCATTTTGAACTTTAGCAACTTCCTTTTGCATTTGCTGAACGGGAATTAATCGCATGCCTGCCCGGCTTCTTATTTTATAAAAAATTTGATCAAATGCATGATTGGTTAATGGCAAATAAATTCCTGTAAATCGGCGAGGCGAATTCCAATTGCAAATAAGGGTACTCCATTCCCAATTAAATTGATGCGACATAAACGCTTGTCCATTCCTATTTTGAGTGGTCATTTCATGAAATACATCCCAATTGCAAGTAATTCTTTTATTGAGTTCGTTTTTTGAAATAGAAAACATTTTAATGGTTTCAAAAATACTGTCGCACAAATTATGATAGTATTTCTTTTCAATAGATAACCTTTCAGCATCCGTTTTTTCAGGAAATGAATGGCTTAAATTTAATTGAACCACACGAACCCTGTATTTAAAAACCTTGTACAGTAAAAAATATAAAATATCGGATAAACAATAGAGTATTCTTAACGGGAGTAAAGAAAACAGATAGAATATTGCATATAAAAAATAATACATAATTTTTGTAAAAAACAATTGAGCATGTAAATTTAATCATTCAATTGGCTATTCTTCAAATAATTAATAAATAGTATTGGCGCGATTCATTTTTAAATTATAACATAATATTGGCAAAAGCAGTTGAGCTAAGTAGAAAAAGTTAACGCAAATTTGTAGCTATGAAAACGGGAAGTATTTTGTTGATATTGTTTTTTTTAGACCTTGTCCAATTATCAGCAATGGATAAATACAGTGCTTATATTATGCTGTATTCTCAAGAAACAACCATTGAGCTTAATGACAAGCACCTGATTTCTAAAACCGATTATAAAATAAATTTTAAGTTCAATGACGAAAAATCATTGAAATTATACCGCAGTTACCCTATCAGCTATTCTCATTTTGATAAATTAGAAAATCTGGAAGTATATACCAAAAACCCAACATCGAATGGAAAATTTAAAAAAATAGAAATTAAAGATTTTAAAAAAAGCAATGCCAGTAGAGGTTCCATTTTTTACAGCGACCAGGTAGAAATTGATATTGACTTTTTAGGATTAGTCGTGGGCTCAGAAGCCTATATTTCATACACTATGACTACCGAAGAATTGCATTTTACCGATCCAATGATATTTAAATATTATTTACCCATTGAAGCCTTGCAATATAAACTTACGGTCCCGAAGAATGTGCATGTTTCTTTTATTGAAAAAAATATGCCGCCCAATTTTGTAACCTATGCCAAACAAGAAAAAAAGAATGAAACCATATACAGTTGGAATGCAAACAATGTAGAACCAGAAAAATTTAGTGACCATGCGCCTTCTTTATTTTACTTTACGCCTCATATTTTATACAAAATAAATGATTACACCCTTGATGGAGTAAGAAAAAACATATCCAATTCGAGCGATGATTTATTTCAATGGTATTCAAACAACACGAAAGAGGTAAATAAAAATGCATCAGGAAAAATACAAATATTGGCCGACTCAATTACAAAAGGCTGTGTGTCGGAAATAGAGAAAGTAGAAAAAATTTATGATTGGGTAAAATCCAATATACGTTATGTAGCATTTGAAGCAGGTATGGAAGGATTGGTACCAAGAGAAGCCGAAGCAATTTACTTGAAGCGTTATGGTGATTGCAAAGACATGAGCAGCATACAATTTGCCCTTTTGAGAGCCGCACATATTCCTGCTTGTTTAACCTGGATAGGCACAAGAAGTATCCCCTATACATACAGTGAAGTACCATTAAAGAACACTGATAACCATATGATTGCCGCTTATAAAAATGGAAAAGAATGGATATTTTTAGATGCCACCGACCCCAACGGAATATTTGGTTTGCCTACAGATGAAATTCAAGGCAAACAAGCTATGATTGGTTTAACAGACAGCACCTATGAGCTTGCAATGGTTCCTGTAGTGTCAGCAGGTTCAAATAAAACAACAAAAGAATGTCAAATAAAATTATCAAATAATGATGTTTCAATTCACATGACTTCAAAATTTGAAGGTTTATTTGCAGGTAATTTTGCCAATCAAATTCATTATTTAACCGAAAAAGAAAAAGAAGAAAGTGCAAAGGGAACGATAAAATCAATTAGCAACAATGCCATTTTAAACAAATATACATTTTCAACTAAAGAAGAAAAAAAGATGCCCGAAACGACCTTTGATTTCACTATAAAAGAATACGTGAAAGAAGTAGGCAATGAAAAATATATTAATTTATTATTAGATAAGAGTTTGGCAAATAATCAGATTACAGAAGAATCTAGAACCACTCCATACTCATTTAATTTAAACATGAGTTTATATAATAAATATGTTTTAGCAATTCCAGAGAATTACAAAGTAACTTTCAAACCTGAAAATACTTCTTTTAAAAATGAAAATTTTGGGTTCGAAATTAAATACCAAATAGTAGAAGAGCAGCTTATTTGCAATCAAATGCTTTATGTAGATTTTCCAACTTTATTAATGTCTGCGAAACAATTTAACGATTGGAATGAATTTATAAAACTGCTTAGCAAAGCTTACAAAGAATCAGCTATATTAGAAAAGAAAATGAAATAAAAATGAAAAAAACAATACTCTTCCTATTCCTATATCTGCTCTCATTTGAAAGCAATGCACAAAGATTAAAAATTGAATGGGAGGAAAACCCAACCTTACACACTATAAAAAATGAACTTTTTTTAAAAGAAAGTGCGATTATTATTAAAGAAGTAAATCAATATGAAGTTAGCAAAGATTTAAGCAATCAATTAAATTACACGCACCGTTTTCATAAAATTATTCGAGTAAATGATGAGAAAGGAATTGAAATGTTCAATAAAATAAAAATTGGCTACTCTGAACTCAATCCAATTATTTTAATTAAAGCTCGAACCATTTCTCCAGCTGGAAAAGTGATAGAATTGGAAGCGAATGCATTTAAAGATATAAAAGAAGAGAATGGGAATTCAACTAAAATATTTGCCCTCGAAGGCGTTGAAAAAGGTGCTGAAATCGAATTTATAGTTTACGAAAGAAGACCCTTTTTGCCATTTGGCACAGAGTATTTACAGGATGTGATGCCGGCTATAGAAAATTGGCTTGAAATTATCACTGACAAAAATCTACTATTTGATATTAAATCCTATAATGGTGCTATTGTAGAAAAAGACACAATTATAAATAATAAAAATAGCTTTTTAGCGTACTCAAAAAACAGGATTGGTTTGCAAGAAGAGAAATATGCTTCTTACATTTCTCACTTCGCGCGAGTTGAATATGCATTGGCTTATAACTTAGAAGAAAAGAAGAAAGGGGAACGTCTTTTTAATTGGGATGATTATTTTAATTTAATTTATAGACAAAATGCATCCTTCAACGAAAAAGAAATTAAAGCAGGGAGAAAACTATTAGCCAATATGCAGTATCAAAATTGCAAACTAATAAAAGATAAAATTAATTGGATAGAGGGCTTTATAAAAACTTCTTTTCAACAACAAGATGTAGTTCAATCGGAGGACGCAGAAGAAATTTCATTTATTATTAAAAACAGATTAACCAATGAGACGGGTATCAAAAAATTATTTTCTTTACTCTTCACCATTGAAAAAATTAATTTTGAAATCGGTTATACAACCAATCGTTTTATAAAAACGTTTGATACCGACTTTATCAATCCTGACAATCTAACCTCTTGCATTTATTATTTTCCTGATATAAAAATGTACTTAGCGCCCAACGAACCTTTTTACAGAATGCCTTATATCCCCTCTACATTGCAAGATAATAATTGTTTGTTCACAAAAGATTCTATGAATATTATTCGTGCTGAAAAAAGAATAATTGCCAATACAGAGGCAAAATACAATTATACCAATCATGATGTTCGTGTGTTTTTTAACACAGCAATAGACACCGCTACCATTCAAATGAAAAACACGTTCCAAGGTCAAAACATGGTAGAAATGTTGCCTGCTTTTATTTTATTCGACAATGAAAAAAGAGATGAGATTGCAAAAGCAACGCTTCAAATAAGCGAAAAAGATGAAAAAATAAATAATTACAATTACAAAAACAATAGTTTTCAATTTTTAACCATGGAAGATAAACCATTGGAAATAAGTGCGACTATATACGCAACAAACAATATTGAAAAAGCGGGCAATAAATACTTATTTAAAGTTGGAGAATTAATTGGCAGACAAGCAGAAATGTATCAAGAAAATGAAAGACAATTTGATATAGAAATCCCCAACCCACACCAATATACCAGAAATATTGAAATTAATATCCCAACTGGCTATAAGGTAAATAATTTGGACAAATTAAATATGAATGTAGTTGCAAACTTTCAAGGAAAAGAGTCTTGCAAGTTTGTTTCAAAATACACACTTAATGACTCAAAATTAACTGTAAATGTATTTGAAATTTACAATGACAGCTATGTGTCAAAATCTATTTATGAAGACTACAAAAAAGTAATTAATGCCGCAGCCGATTTTAATAAAATAGTCATTATACTCGAGAAGTTATAATCTTATTTAGTATCCAATTCATAAAATTCTTTATTGGTTCTAAACATTTTCTCTACCGATTCTTTATCTATTGATAAAAAATCCTGTTTGTTTAATAAACCATAAAAAATATTAAAATCATAAGCTACATTTTCTATCGTGATAATGCTTTTGGTGTCTTGACTTTTTGGCTTAAAATAAATACTCAATGTTTCTATTTTTCCATTTTTTCGTTTGAAGGAAACAGTCCCTAATTGTCGACCAGTTTCAATGATAGAGTCTTTGAATATATAACTGCTTTCAAAACCATAGCAATATAATTTTTCATAAAAACCCACATAGGTATTTAATCGTTTTCTGTTTAATGGATTGGTTGTTTTATACGCACTTTCTAACATCAATGAATCTTTGTTATAAACCGTAAAATTATATTGCGTAGAATCTTTATAAACTACATCGATTTTTTCAACTGGATTCGGCGAAAAAAACAATTGATTTGTTCTCCATTGAGATAAACCAGTCATATAACGAATACCCACAAATGTATTTTGTAGTGGCAATTTAATTATAAAAGGTCTTTTAGCACCTTCCATAAGCATGTATGTCAAGTTATTGGCTGCTTGATTTTTTGCAACATAAAAAACCGCTTCTTTTTTCCCTTTAAGATAAATTTCCACTTTTGTACTGTTGGCACTAAGCTCTTTTATTGCTTCATCGTGCACATTTAAACTCACCGGATTTGAAACTTTTTGTTCATACAAAGTAGCCAATAATAAGTTTACTGCATCCATTCTTGGGATTAGTGAATCATTTAATTTCCAAGCATTTTCTGTTCGATCTAATTTAATATTTTCATCTTTCATGCTCGATAAAAATATAGTAGTAATATTTGCTGTATCTTTTATCGTAAAGTTTGCTTCTTTACTAGAAAATTCATTTGCACGATCTGTAAAAACAAAATAGTAAGTGAGCCCAGAAAGAACGACAAGAATTGATAAATAAAGAAGATTTTTTTTCATGTTACAAATGTAAGTACTTGGAAGTAATATCTCGAATAGTTCGCTCGTATAAATTAATACTTATTGCATATAGCAAGAATCTACTACATATAATAGATGCGCTGAAACATTCCCTTTACCTTTGATGAAAATTTAAAAAAATGTATAAATATATTATTATGGGAATACTGTCATTTTTGTTTGCTTCTAAAGAATTAGATGCGCAATTTAAATCTGTTTATGACTTTAAAGTAGAATCATTAGATGGCGGCACGATTGATTTGTCTAAATATAAAGGGAAAAAAATATTGATAGTCAATACCGCTTCTAAATGCGGCTTCACCCCTCAATACAAAGGTCTTGAAGAACTTTACGAAAAAAATAAAGGCAATCTTGTAGTTATTGGTTTCCCTTCAAACAATTTCTTATTTCAAGAACCAGGAAAAAATGCAGATATTAAAACTTTTTGCCAACGAAATTATGGTGTTACATTTCCAATGGCTGCAAAAATTTCAGTAAAAGGGAAAGATATGCATCCATTGTATGTTTTTTTAACCCAAAAAAAATACAACGGTTTTAGCGACAACTCTGTTAAATGGAATTTTCAAAAATATTTGATAAATGAACAAGGGAAATTGGTTGCTGTTTTTTCACCCAACACCGATCCATTGAGTGAAGAAATTTTAAATGCAATCAAAAAGTAATACTTTCGCACCTCATTTATTGCTCATCTCTTAATCGGATGAATAATAAATAATCAAACTAATATAATTTCAATAAATGCAACTTTCAGAATTATACAAAAAAGCACAAAACTTTGAATTTTTAACTGTTGAAGAAGGAATTTTTCTTTTTGAGAATGCTCCTTTAGCAGAGTTAATGCACGTTGCTAATGAGCTTCGCAAAATTCAAGTGCCACATGGTAAAGTTACTTGGCAAATTGATAGAAACGTAAATACCACCAATGTGTGTATCGCAAATTGTAAGTTTTGTAATTTCTATCGCATTCCAGGTCATTCTGAAGCATATATTACCGATATTGAAACGTATAAAAAGAAAATTGAAGAAACCATTAAATGGGGCGGAGATCAATTGCTTTTACAAGGTGGGCATCATCCCGAATTAGGTTTAGAATTTTATGTCAATTTATTTAAAGAGCTAAAATCATTATATCCAAGCATTAAATTACACACGCTCGGACCACCTGAAATTGCGCATATTACCAAGTTA
>CANHJA010000116.1 GCA_947460795.1 Bacteroidota bacterium
GGAACAGTGTGTGTAAAATTATAAGATGATAATGAACTGATATTTAAACCAGATAAAATTGCTGTAACTGGGGCACCACCATCAATTTTGTAATTTAAAGTCATTGAAGTTATTGTAGTAGTTCCAATGTTTTTGATTACGCCAGTAATAGATGTATTCCCTACAGAAATATATTTATTTGTAGTGATGCTTGTAGCTGATAAATCGAAAGAAGGTTGAGTTCCTGGAATAAATGTATAGTAACTGTTATCTGTAGGAGTAGGATCTGATTGCGTTAATGATGCAAGATTTGGTGACAATGCTACAGCATAAGCTGAAGTTGAACTTATTTGAACTCCTGCTGAAACTAATGCTGTACCTGTGTATCCTCCTGTTCTGTTATCTACAATATGTATTTTATTTGTTGTTTCTTCCAACACGATACTCCAATATGTAAAGTTAGAACCATCAGACATAACAGAACCATATCCATATGAACTAAATTGAATCCACATTTGTCTGTTTGGTGCTGTTCCGAATGTTTTAGATACAACATTGTCGTTAGCTCCTATTCCTCCTAATCCCCATATACATACAGAATTGTTCGGAATTGTTGCATTCGGTAATGCTGCTTTTGTAAATGAAGGTGCAGTTAAAGCAGTTGCAACGTCAAAAGTTAATACTCCACTATTCGATACTTTAAAGCTACTAACGGCAGCATTATTAAATGAAAAAGAAAATGGAATTGTTTGGTTTGTAGACCAAGTAGGAGTTGCTGAAGGAGATAAAATTGTTGTCCATGTTGTAGCTAATCCACCTCCAACTGGGTATTCAGAATCTACATTCAATCCTCCAGGGTTAGAGCCTGCATTGATATTGGGTAATTGCCAATATTGTGCATGTGCCATTGTAAAACTTGCTAATGCAAGTAAAGAAAGTACTATTTTTTTCATTTATAAATATTTTAGAATGCTAATATAATTTTTTTTCTTTTATAAAAAAACAAATGCTACCTAAAAGGTAGCATTTGAGTATATTGGATAGATTAAAAATATTATTCAGTAATTACAATTGATTTTACAATTGATTTTCCTTCGTTAGTGATTTTTAAGATATAATTTCCTTTAGTTAATTCTGAAACGTTTAATTTGATTTCTGAATTGATGTTTTCTAAAGAAATTGTTTTGATTGTTCTTCCTAAAACGTCTACGAAGTTAAATGTAGCATTTCCTGTTACTCCTCTAACATTTAACTCAGAAGAAGTAGGATTAGGATATACATCAACACTTGCATTGTCAACATTACCAACAGAAGCAGGTGAAGCACCAGCTTTGAAATCAATGTTGTCAACCCATGCATAGTTACCATAAGCAGATGTCATTCTATAACCAACAATTACATTTGTATTGTTTTTAATAGAACTTAAATCAACTGATTCATGTCTCCATTGATTAGCAGCAGAAGGAATAAATGAAGAAGTTGTAGCAGCAGAAGTACTCATTGCTGTACCGCTTTTTGTCCATTTAGAAGTCCATGTAACACCACAGTCTGTAGAAACTACTACTTCTAATTTATCATTTTCATTTTGATATTGTGCGTAAGCCATATCGAAATCTAAATTTAAATAAGTAGATGATGTTGTTGTGTTGAAATTACCAATAGTAGCAATTCCTATTCCACCAGCAGCAACATTGTAGAAGTTTATAAACATTCCTTTTGTGTTAGCACCATTAGCACCCATTAATTTTGTAGTACCAGCAATACCATCATAAAATCCAAATTTAGATTGAGAAGTTACATCAGGGTATCCAAATCTAGCAGGCATTCTTGTTTCTGCATCAAAATTTTGAGTTAAAGGTAAAGTAGCTGCAGTAGAAGTTGAATAATTATCTATTCTTACAACAATCGTATTGTTATCGATAATTTGGTCACCTGAAGCAATTGTTTCAAAGATTAATGAATCTACATTTGCAGGAACTCCAGTAAGATTTACAGGAATTGTAGCAGATGATTGATAAGTAGTTAAATTACCTGTCCAAGGAATTGTAGATAAAGTAGTTGTACCATATTTTACATTGATTGTAGCGCCAGTCAAATTATTGAACCCTCTGTTTTTTAGTGTTAAATTGAAAGAATAATTTCCAGTACAAGAAATTAATTTACCATCAAATGTTACAGGAGCAACATCCACATTAATTTTTGCAGGGCAAAGTGGAGTAGGAGATACTTGTGCATATAATTGTGCAGCTGTTAATGTACCAACTTCTTTAACCGTTCTGTCTGGGCAAATCATATAAACTGTTGGGAAATAGGCAATTTCATAATCGTCATTAAACGTGTTTGCCAAAGCAGTTGCAGGGTTACACATTGGATATAATGTATTCAATAACCAGTTTCCTTGAGAACCAGTACCACCACTCATTTTAGTGTCATCGGTAGTTCCATCACCTTCAACAAAAACCACACGAACATCGTTTGAAGTTGAACCAGGGCCATGTTGCGTGTATAAATCTTCTAATGCACCTGTGTTGTGGTAATTCCAACAAGGTCCACACCAAGTTGCAGATACGTCTAAGAAAACGTATTTTCCAGAATCTAACCAACTGTATAAATTTACGAGTTGACCATTGTTGTTTAATGCGTTGAATGTGAAATCTTTTGCTTTCATTCCATCATTCAATTGTGCTTTCATTGTCATGAAACTACACAATGCAAGAGCAGAGAATAATATTTTTTTCATTTTTTAAGTTTTAGATTGCTAAAGTACACATTATTTTTAATATTAACATTTACGTAATATATATATTATCCACTATTTTTGTACAATGCGATTAATCTACTTTTTTTTACTACTAAACAGTACATTGATATTTTCAAGTTCTTTTATTATAAAAGATGATAAACCAACGGTCATCTTATTTATGTTGCATCAATCGACTAAAAAAATAGAAATTTTAAAACGCAAAGGCTATTTAAAAGAGGCAAAAATAGTAGAATTAGAGGACCAAGATTTAAATGAGTCTATCATGAATGATATCCATTTAAATTTTAATTTTTGTCCAGTTTATTTTTTTTACAGCAATCAATTTGAAAATGTAATTGATAAAAAATGGAAAGAGGTTCAATTTATTTCTTCTATTAATGATACCAATTTAAATGCAATCGAAGTGATAGAAAAGGGGAATGCTGTGATTTATATAGCAGAGGTAAATTATCCACCAACGGAAAAATATCCAACACTAAATGGTACAGCAGAGAAACAATCTTCGAGTTATGCTGATGGAGGTTATGTAAATTATAGAGATCCTTATGGGATTCTTTTACATAAAGATAATTTTGATTTAATAGCAAGTAAATTAGTTTATACCAAGGCGAATATTGTTAAGCTCAGCAGGAAACCAAAGAAAATAAAATTTTTTGGAGCTGAAAAATTAAATGCACGATTGAAAAATAAGTTTCCATAAACTTTGTTTTATAAAACACTCAATTATTTGTGAAGCAGTTGATTTTACTCACTCATAAGTTCTTATATGCTATCTATTAAAGCGTAATAAATGAGTAGGTTTATTAAAATAATTTATAGAAAATATTGAAATACATTCAATTCATTTTATTACATCACTGTTTCTAATTTCTTTTCATTTGCTAATTATTTTATATACTTGCAAAAATTCTAAAACAGAAAATCCAAGAATGGCAAAAAATTTATTGATAGTAGAAAGTCCTGCGAAAGCGAAAACGATAGAAAAAATACTAGGGTCAGATTTTCAAGTAAAATCATGTTTTGGACATATTCGTGATTTAGAAAAAAATGAAATGGGCATCGATATTGCCAATAATTTTCGAGCAAATTATAAAATTTCAGATGATAAAATAAAAGTGGTTAACGAGCTAAAACAATTATCTAAAAATGCAGAAGTGTGGTTAGCATCGGATGAGGACCGGGAAGGGGAAGCAATCTCTTGGCACTTGTGTGAAGTTTTAGGTTTAAACCCTGCCAATACCAAGCGAATTGTGTTTCATGAAATCACCAAACCAGCAATATTAAAAGCTGTCGAAAATCCACGATTAGTAAATATGGATTTGGTAAATGCTCAACAAGCACGACGTATTTTAGATCGAATTGTTGGGTTCGAACTATCGCCTGTTTTATGGCGTAAAATATCTCGATCCAATTCATTGTCTGCAGGTAGAGTTCAATCTGTAGCGGTTCGTTTAATTGTTGAAAGAGAAAGAGAAATCAATCAATTCAATGCAGACAGTGCTTATAAAATTGAAGCACAATTTAATGCGAAAGATATTAATAACAGAGATGTTTCCTTTAAAGCTGAATATGCAACTCGAATTCCTCAGAATAAAGATGCAAAAACATTTTTAGAAAAATGCATTGGAGCCGATTTTACGGTAGAAGATATTCAAGTAAAACCTGCAAAAAAATCACCATCAGCTCCATTTACTACCTCTACATTGCAACAAGAAGCCAGTCGAAAAATTGGTTATCAAGTATTAAGAACCATGCAAATTGCACAAAAGCTTTATGAAGCAGGTTTAATTACATATATGAGAACAGATGCAGTTAATTTATCACAAACCGCATTAGAAAATATCAAACAAGAAATTACATCTTCATTCGGTGAAAAATACCATCAATTTAGAGCGTATAAAAATAAAAATGAAAGCGCACAAGAAGCGCATGAAGCCATTCGTCCAACGAATATGAATGTGAAAAATGTGGGTGATCCTGATTTGCAACGTTTATATGATTTAATTTGGAAAAGAACCATGGCTTCACAAATGGCTGACGCTGAATTGGAGAAAACAATTGCAAAAATTAATATTTCTACACAAGCTGAAAAATTAACTGCCAGTGGTGAAGTTTTGAAATTTGATGGTTTTTTAAAACTATATATGGAAAGTAAAGATGATGAAGAAAATGACGATGAAGAAGAAGGCATGTTGCCTTTATTAAGCGTTTCTCAATCACTCGACTTGCAACGAATGAATGCTACCGAGCGTTTTAGTCGTCCTTTGCCAAGATATACTGAGGCTAGTTTGGTGAAAAAATTAGAGGAATTAGGCATTGGTCGTCCATCTACTTACGCACCAACTATTTCTACTATTCAAAACAGAAATTATGTTGTTAAAAAAGACAAAGATGGTATCAAGCGATCCTTTCAAATCATTTCTTTAGCCAACAATCAAATAGAAGAATCGAAAGCGGAAGAAAATACGGGTGCTGAAAAAAATAAAATGTTTCCAACTGATTTAGGTATGGTGGTTACAGATTTTTTAAAGCAACATTTTTCGCAAGTAATGGATTATAAATTTACTGCTAAAATTGAAAATGAATTTGATGAAATTGCCAATGGTAAAAAAGACTATGGTAAAATGTTGGGTGAGTTTTACATTCCTTTTCATGATTTAGTAGAGAATACCATGGAAAATGCAGAACGTGCCAGTGGTGAGCGCGATTTAGGCATAGATCCTGTATCAGGCAAACGTGTTTTTGCTCGTATAGGGAAGTTTGGACCAATGATTCAAATAGGAGAGACAGACAGTGAAGAAAAGCCTCGTTTTGCTACCTTAAGAAATATGCACAGCATTGAAACTATTACGTTTGAACAAGCTTTAGAATTGTTTAAATTACCAATGACTTTGGGAGAATATGATGGGCAAGAAGTGGTGGTTGCAGTAGGTCGTTTCGGACCTTATGTTCGTTTTGGAGAACAATTTGTATCGCTTCCAAAAGGGGAAGAACCATTGGAAGTAACTTTAGAAAGAGCGATTGAAGTGATACAAGCTAAGCAAGAAGAAGATGCTCCAATAGGACATTATGATCAGTTACCTATTACAAAAGGGAAAGGAAGATTCGGTCCTTTTATTAAATGGAATGGATTGTTTATAAATATTCCTAGAGCATATAATTTTGATACCATCAATGAAAAAGAATGTTTTGAATTAATTGAAAAGAAAGTAGAAAAAGAATCAAATCGATATATTCATAATTTCCCAGAATTTAAAGTGTCTGTAGAAAATGGACGATGGGGGCCTTTTATTAAATTCAATAAAAAAATGTTGAAACTTACTGGAAATCCTTCTGGTGGAAAATATACTTCAGAAGAAGCAGCATTGCTTACTTGGGAGCAAATAAAAGAAATGGTGGAGCAGCAAGTGCCGAATACGTTTACTAAAATTGTAAAAACTAAAAAAGCGACTACAAGTAAATCAAAATCTGGAACTACAGCTAAAAAAACGGCTACTAAAAAAGCATCAAACACTGCATCTAAAGAAGAAAAAGCAGCATTGCAAAAAAAGAATGCATTGCAACGCAAAATAGATAAACAAAATATGAAGGAAAGGGATAAGTAATTTTATATTACGAATGTTGAATTGCGAAGTACTACATTATGTCGTTAGTTATCGACGAAGGAAGCCTCTTACTTTTACTTTAAACTCTTTAAAAAAAAAGTTACTAGACTTTTCATTCTTTGCGAAAAACTTTAAACTCTTTGCATTTAAATAAATACTGAAAAACATGCGATACAACGAACAAGAACAAGAAGAGAGTAAAGCTACTCTGGGTTTTAAAGCATCTGTCGATTTAGCAATGGGTTTACTTTACATTGTAATTGCAATTTATTGCTTTTTATTTCCTGCAGTATTAGAGCAATTTGGTAGTAAAGAATTTCGATGGATTCTAGCCTTATTCGGTTTATATGGAGTATTTAGAATGTATAGGGGCATGCTGGGTTTGAAAAAAACAACAAAACCTACTAGAAGAGATTCATCAATTCATTAAATGATTTATTTTAAACTAAAAATCACTTCTTTTACACGAGTTTCATTTGAACTTCATCATTATTTTTTGACAAAAAACGGCTGCTAAATAATTCAAATTGTAATTTTTATATTCTAAAATTAGATATTTCGACTAGGTGAAAAAAAATAAAAAAAAATGTCAATATTTTTTTGGAAATCAAAAAGGAAATGATACATTTGCAATCCAATCAATCAACTATAGATCTTTAAAATTAGAAAATTAATTTTTTCTTAATCAAGTAAATAAGCTTTCTTAAGAAGCCGCTTTAGCTCAGTTGGTAGAGCAGCTGATTTGTAATCAGCAGGTCGTCGGTTCGAGTCCGATTAGCGGCTCTTTTTTTTATTGGGTAGTTGACCGAGTGGCTAAAGGTGACAGACTGTAAATCTGTTGATGTAATGTCTACGGTGGTTCGAATCCATCACTGCCCAC
>CANHJA010000117.1 GCA_947460795.1 Bacteroidota bacterium
ATCAACAGCTACAAGTACAACAATGTACCCCTACAAATCAATTTATCCAACATGCCCAATGGCATTTATTTTTATCAAATAAAAACAAACCAACAAACTATCCAAAACGGAAAGTTTTTAAAACAATAAGTTCATTCAATCATTCTTTGAGGTCGAGGCCTTTTTTAGCTCTACAAAGTAGCAACTTCGTAGAGCTTTTTTTTAATAAACTATCAGAATTCATTCAACTAATTCCACTTCTTTAAAAAGTATTTCCTGAACTTTCTACTTCATTTCTATTTCTTTAAAAAGCATTTTACAATTTTATAACTGCATTTTATTTTTTTTTAACTGCATTCTTACATCTTACTACTGCATTTTTAAATCTTGTAACTGCATTCCTACATCTTGTAACTGCATTCCTACATCTTGCAAAAGTATTTTAAGAACTTTAACCTGCATTTTCAGATCTTTCAAAAACAAGTTGTATATTTATAATACCGAAATTAAATCATACCCTATACATATGTTAATCTACAACCTTACACCCATTTTCAAAGCCCGTGGTATCAATAATCCACATGCCTATTTAGTAAAAAACGGCTTCAGTTCGCATTCGGCTCACAACATTGCCAGCCATCAAACCAGAATCTTCCGACTCGAACACATCGAAAAACTCTGCAAGATTCTTATCTGTGAACCCAACGATCTCCTCTCTTGGCTACCTGAAAAAAATGAAATCATCGCTGAAAGCCACCCCTTGCAAAAGCTCAAAGTTGAGAAGTCCGAAGCTTCCATCCATGATGAACTGAGTTCGATGTCCTATAAAGAATTAAAAGAAATAACTAAAAAAATATTGTCTGTAAAAGAAACCTAATTATCCATTGTTGATCAATAACGATAAATCATTGGCAGACAATTTTACAAATAATTTTTTACCAATAGGAGAGAGTTGAGGTTGTTCGCACAACAACAATTTATCAAACAATTCTTGCATATCGGCAACCGATAATTTTTTGCCATAAGCAATGGCTTGTTGCTTGGCTAAAGTGCGCCACAATTTCTCCCGTTTATCCAACGAAATCTCTGAAGAGAAATGTTTGTAATCTTCAATTATTTTTTCAATTGAAGCAACTTCATTTCCTTGTTTTAAATCGGCAGGAATGCCTTGTATCGCGAAGGTATGATTCCCCATCCAAGTTATATCAAACCCCAATTCGAATAAATCTTCTAACATGTCATTTAATAAAACAGCATCCGATGGCGATGTTTCAAATGGTTGAGGATGCAAGCATTGCTGAATGGGAATGGATTGCACATCTGTCTTTTGAAATTTCTCAAACAATATTCGCTGGTGTGCCAAATGTTGATCAATTAATAGACAACCTGTTTTTGTAGTGGCTATAATAAATGCATGATTCAGTTGAATGAATGCAGTTTTAAATTCTTCCGTTAATGGCAATTCATTTTCTGCTTGCCCTTCAGAATTATTATTTGTTTGTTCGTTATGGTAAGGGTGTTGAAATTCTTGTTGAACTTTATATAATTCCTTCCAATTTCGAGCGTCCTCTTTTTTCTCTAAAAAATGCGCTTTGCCTTTTTCTCTGAAAGATTGAAATAAATAATCATTCTTTGTTTCCTCTTGTTTTGCTTTCGCAAATGGTTGGGTTACGCTGGGTAACATTTCAATGCTGGTATCCAAACTAAAATCCAACGAAGGCGCAATGCTGTATTTGCTTAACGCATGCCGAACAGCCGCATTTACGATTGAATAAATGACTTTATCTTCTTCAAATTTAATTTCTTGTTTAGTAGGATGCACATTAATATCCACTCGTTTCGGATCAATGTCTATGAATAAAACAAACAACGGAAATTCATCTTTCGCAATTAAATCTCGATACGCTTGTGCCACGGCATGATTTAAATACGCACTTTTAATAAATCGATTGTTGACAAAAAAGAATTGATTCCCCCTCGTTTTATTTGCCATTTCTGGAGATGCAATAAATCCATTGATCGTAACAAAATCAGTATCTTCTTCCACAGGAACCAATTTATTATTCAAATTATTTCCTAATAATCCCAGAATGCGCAATTTTAATTTGCCCGCTTCGAGGTTAAAAATATCGGTGTTGTTATTGGTAAAACGAAAAGCAATTTCAGGAAATGCCATCGCTACTCTAATAAACTCATCAATTACATGACGCGTTTCGGTCGTGGTTGTTTTTAAAAAATTACGACGTGCCGGTACATTGAAAAATAAGTTTTTAACCGCAAGGCTTGTTCCTACATTGGCCTGACAAGGTTCTTGACTGGTTACGGTGCTATTTTCTATTAAAATACAAGTGCCCACTTCGTCCTCTTTCGTTCTCGTTTTTAATTCAACTTTTGCCACAGCAGCGATAGATGCCAATGCCTCCCCTCTAAAACCCATCGTTCTGATTGAAAACAAATCGTCAATCGATTTAATTTTTGATGTAGCATGTCGTTCAAAACACAAACGAGCATCTGTCGGGCTCATGCCTTTGCCATTGTCGTTTACTTGAATGAGCTCTTTTCCCGCATCTTTAATTATTAAATGAATAGCGGTTGCACCTGCATCAATGGCATTTTCAAGCATTTCTTTTACAGCACTTGCCGGTCGTTGAATAACTTCCCCTGCTGCAATTTGATTTGCAATATTATCGGACAATAACTGAATGATATCAGGCATGTTGCGAAGATATGTTTAATTGCAGAATAGACAAATTCTTTACAAATAGAAATCGACTTCTACAGCACACAAAATTATTTGTTAGCTAAAAATAAAACCCACTCAACGACACAATATTTTTTGTTATATTTGATAAAATAAGATAGAAAAATGAGGGCTTATTTATTGATTTTATTGTTTTTATTCAGTTGCCAAAAAAGCATCGATCCTAAATTTGAAGAAAGCAATTACCCTGTTGAAGTAGAAAAAATTATCCTCAATAAATGTGCGACCACTGGTTGTCACAACGACAAAAGTTTTCAAAATGCTGCCAATTTAAATTTACGATCATGGTCGAAAATGTTGGAAGGTGGAGTAGGCGGATCAGTTGTCATTCCCTATTTTTTGGATCAAAGTTCATTGTTTCAATTTGTAAATACATATTCAAATTTAGGATTGATTGCCACTCCAACAATGCCCTTAAACGCACCTGTTTTATCAACGGATGAAGTTTTAACAATCAAAAATTGGATAGAAAATGGTTGTAGAAATAAAGCGAATGAATTGCCATTTCAACAAAATTATGCGAATCGAAAAAAAGCATATATCTGTAATCAAGGTTGCGACTTAGTAAGTGTTGTTGATGTTGAAACCAATTTAGTAATCCGATATGTAAAAGTGGGACACGATCCCAATGCAATAGAGCTTCCTCATGGAGTTAAAACATCTAAAGATGGTAAATATTGGTATGTGTGTTTTAATGCCGGTAGCTATTTTCAAAAATACGATGCACAAACAGATTCATTGATTTCTGAAACGAATATCGGTCCAGGAAACTGGAATGTAATTGGGATTTCACCCGATGATAATACCGGTTATGTTTCTAATTTAACTTCCAATGGGAAATTGGTAGTTGTCAATTTACAAACGATGCAAATTCAAAATACGATTGGTGGTTCTGGGTTGTTGAATTCTCCTCATGGGATCGCCTTAACAAAAACGGGTGATACAATTTATGTTTCAGCACAGTATGGAAATACGATATATCGAATTGTGCCATCGATTCCACAAATAGATAAAATTTCGGTTGAAAAAGGGAAAGCACCTGTTACCACTCCTCAATTAAAAGATCCACATGAAATATTAATGAGTCCTGATTTTAGCAAGTATTTTATTACATGTGAAGCCAGTGATGAAGTGGTTGTTATGGATGCCAAAGTGGATACTATTTTGAAAACAATTCCAGTGGGTATTTATCCCAAAGCCTTGGCTTATTCAAAAAATAGAAATTTATTATTTGTGACTTGCCAAGAAGACAATAGCCTTTTATATCCAACTTTAAAAGTGATAGGAACCGTTTATGTAATTGACATGAACACATTAAATGTGGTTAAAATATTGGATGAAAAATTTTATCAACCACATGGCATCGCAGTGGATGACAGAACCAATAAATTATATGTGGTTAGCAGAAACTCTAATCCCAATGGGCCAGCTCCCCATCATGCATCTGGTTGTGATGGTCGAAATGGATTTTTTCATGTAATTGATTTAAATACTTGGAAAGCAATAAAACGCAACAGTGAATTGTCTACAGATCCTTACAATATAGATATTCGATAACTCTTTTTTTAAGCCACTTCAATTTATGACTGAAAAGAATTTTGGATCTAGCCTATTAAACTGGATCAATTATTTCATACAATATTCATTTAATAAGGCTGCTTATTAACTAATATCAAATTAGTATATTTGCATTACAAAATGAGTAAAAAAGGGAAAATATTAGTTGCCATGAGTGGCGGTATCGATAGTACCGTGGCCGCCTTAATGTTACATGAAGAAGGATATGAAGTAATTGGCATCACCATGAAAACATGGGATTATGCTGCAGTGAATGCTTCTGGTAAAAAAGAAACAGGTTGTTGCAATGTGGATAGTTTTAATGATGCTCGTTTAGCAGCTGTTGAACATGGTTTCCCCCATTATGTTTTGGATATTAGAGAAGAATTTGGCGATGCAGTAATAGAAAATTTTGTAGATGAATACATCGCTGGTAGAACCCCCAATCCTTGTGTAATGTGTAATACGCACATCAAATGGAATGCATTATTAAAAAAAGCAGATTCGTTGGATTGTGAATTTATAGCCACTGGGCACTATGTGAATGTAAGAGAAGAAAATAATCGTTTTGTATTGTCAAAAGGTAAGGATGAAACCAAAGATCAAAGCTATGTTTTATGGGGTTTAAACCAAGATTGTTTAAGTAGAAGTGTATATCCGTTAGGAAATTATCGAAAAACAGAAATAAGACAAATGGCATTGGATTTCGGATATCCCGAATTAGCTAAAAAAAGCGAGAGCTACGAAATATGTTTTGTGCCTGACAATGATTACCGCAATTTTTTAAAGAAAAAAGTAGTTGATTTAGAAGAAAGAGTAGATGGTGGAAATTATGTGCTTACCGACGGAACCATTGTAGGCAAACACAAAGGGTATCCATTTTACACTATTGGGCAACGCAAAGGATTAGATATTGCTCTTGGGAAACCAATGTTTGTCATTCAAATAATTCCTGAAACCAATACGGTTGTTTTAGGTGATGAAGTGGAATTAGAAAAGACGCATATGTTTGTTTCAAAACTAAATTATGTCAAGTATGACACAATTAAAGATGGGCAAACAGCATTTAGTAAAATACGATATAAATCAACCGCGGTGGCCTCCACTCTTTTTAATGAAAACGGAGCTATAAAATCTGTTTTTGATGAACCTGTAAAAGGAATTGCACCAGGTCAATCGGCAGTGTTTTATGAAGGAGATGATGTAGTTGCTGGAGGAATCATATTATTTTAACCAACTAATAAACGTATTTTTAACCTATGGATTTGAAAAAATTATTAATTATTGGAACGGTTTTAATTGCATTTCTATCATCCTGCAAAAAAGAAATCATTCCCAATGACAATATAGAATTAGGGAAAGAATATTTTCCATTAACTAAAGACCATACCATCGAATACGCCATCGATTCAATTATTTACAACGATTTCAATAAGTCAACAGATACTTTCTCAATGCAATTTAAAGATGTAGTTGGCGAATCTTTTTATGACAATGAAGGAAGAGAATCTTATGTTGTGAACAGATACAAACGCCAAGATGATACCTATTTATGGCAAGATATGATGACGTTTTATGCAACTAAAACAAATTTCAGAGTGGAAGTGGTAGAAAATAATTTACGAATGATTAAATTAATTTTTCCTCTAAAACTTAAAACAGCTTGGGCGGGTAATATTTATATTCCAGCACAAATAGATGATAAATTAAAATGGCTTTGGAATTGGAATTATGTATACGCATACATTAATCAGCCATTTAATACAGGTATAGCCAACTTCTCCAACACGATTGAAGTTATTGGAATCAATGATTCTATTAATAATCCAGAACAATTTCCTAACTCCATAGCTAATAAAACCTTTTCAAAAGAAGTGTATGCTAAAAATGTAGGATTAATTTATCGGGAACTAACAAACTGGGAATATCAGCCTGATGGATCAAGATATAGAAATGGGTTTACTACCATTTACAGAGCCATAAGATCATATTAATGACTTACCTTACACCCAATCTTGGCAATCTGTCAAAATTTAAATTTAGACAAATTGCAAAAAATATTTGATCAACTTATCGATTCTTTTATCGAAAATAAAATTGGCATTGCAGCAGATTTTTTATCTGAAAATTTAGCCCATCAACTCACCCAAAATTTATTACTCCATTTCAATAATCATGAAATGAAAGCCGCTGGTACTGGCAATGAACAGGTCGCCGTTCAAAATAAAAATTTTAGAAGCGATAAAATATTTTGGCTCGATAAAAAAAATAAAAACCCATTTGAAGATGATTTTTTTAAATTGATGGACGCCTTTATTTTGTATTTAAATACTACTTGCTACACTTCCATTACGAGCTATGAGTTTCATTATACAATGTATGAGAAAGGCGATTTTTATAAAAAACACCTAGACCAATTTAAAAACAATGATAGCCGAAAATTTTCTTTTATTATTTATTTAAATCAAAATTGGATAGCTGCCGATGGAGGCGAGTTGCTCATTCATCATCAACACTCCGAACAACATATTTCGCCACAAAATGGCAAAAGTGTCTTCTTTAAAAGCAATGAATTGCCACATGAAGTACTGATCACAAACAAGTCAAGAATGAGCATTACAGGGTGGTTGAAATCAGATTAGTAGCAAAAGATGATTCAAATGAATGGCTATTCTAGATGCTTACAATTCATTTTACTAAAAGGAAGCCCCCATAAAAATAGCTCCAAGTATTACTTATTGTTTATAAAAATAAAATCAATTGCATCTAAGTCCGACATCCGAGATCTCTGTACTATATTTGCAAATAAGAAAAATTAGATATGAGTCAAACTCCCTTCAAACCAAAAATTGGTATTACTACAGGCGATC
>CANHJA010000118.1 GCA_947460795.1 Bacteroidota bacterium
CAATGGCCAATTTGGAATGTTCCTTTAGTGAATGAACCTACGCCAATGTCCTCAAATCATGCGGAAGAAATAGCCGGAATAAAAAATTATATAAGAGCAAGAATTGCTTGGTTAGACAATCAGTGGTTTTCATTGAATTGTGTTTTTCCTACAACTGTTAAAAATAGTATCAATGAAAATGAAGTAATTCTTTACCCAATTCCTACTACTGATATTATACATATTGATTTAAAAATAAAAGAAAATGTACAGATCAATTTGTTGTCAATAGATGGTAAAAAACTAATGTCAATGAAGTCCTCTTCGTATAAAAATACCATTGATTTATCAAGCTATCAAAAAGGAATTTATTTTGTTGAAATTAAATGCAACGATCAAGTTTTAGTAAAAAAAGTAATCAAAGAATAAGCATCAAACGACATCAATTAAAATTTAAGACTGCCTAAATAAGGCAGTCTTTTTTTTGTTGTAGTTGAAAAGTTTGAATTCATATTGTACCTCAAAACAATTAAATTTCTTATCTTTCGGCTTCAAATTTTTTACAACATGGAACAAATAAAATCATTAGAAGAGATTCAGAATTTTAAAGGGAAATATCCAAAGCAATTGTGGTCATTGTTTTTCTCAGAAATGTGGGAACGTTTTTGTTTTTATGGTCTAAGAGGTATGTTAACTGTTTTCATGGTTACAGAATTAATGATGGGAGATAAACAAGCAAATCTTCAATATGGCGCAACTCAAGCCTGGGTATATGCGTTCACTTTTATTGGAGGAATGATGGCGGATAAAATTTTAGGGTTTAAAAAATCTTTGTTTTGGGGAGGTTTATTAATGATTGCTGGGAGTGTAATTCTTATGGTTAATCCCCAATTAAATTTCTTTTATGGTATAGGGTTCTTGATTGTTGGTACAGGTTTTTTTAAACCAAATATCTCATCAATGGTAGGTCAATTATACAAAAATGATGACACTCGAAGAGATGCTGGGTTTTCTCTATTTTATGCAGGTATTAATTTAGGGGCTTTTTTAGGAGGAATATTAATGATAGGAGTTGCACAAGGAGAAATATTAGAAAAATATATTCCAATTGAAAAAAGATGGAATTTTGCTTTTGGCTTAGTGGCAGTTGCTATGATAATTAGTTTGGTTGTTTATTTTGTTACTAATAAAAATTTAGGACCAATAGGAAGCTCTCCTTTAAAAAGTGTTGTAGGCAATGATGGTAAAGTAGGTTTAAATAAAAAATGGTATGAATATGCAGTTTATTTAGGAACCTTAATTTGTGTACCATTGATTATTAAAATGGTTTCAAACACAGTTTACACCGATTATTTTATGTATATAATTGGACCATTTAGCCTTATTTATTTAATATTTGAAATGACTAAATTAGGTGCTGCTGAAAATAAAAAATTGATTGCTGCATTTATTTTTATTTTATTTTCAGTTGTTTTTTGGGCAATTTTTGAGCAAGCTGGAGGCTCATTAAGTTTATTTGCTAAAGACAATCTTGAAGGCAAGTTGGTAGGGTTTAATCCAAATCAAATTAATAATTCAGCCAACTCTTTATTTGTAATTGCATTTGCTCCTCTTTTAGGTTTAATTTGGATTTGGATGGCTAACAGAAAAATTGAACCCAATGGGGTTGTTAAATTTGGATTAGGGTTTTTATTTCTGGGATTGTGCTTTTTCATTTTTTCTTGGTTAAGAACCACAGACAATGGCTTTGGGAAAGCATCTCTAGCAATCTTTACTTTTGGATATTTTGTTGTTACCATAGGAGAAATATGTTTATCGCCAATTGGATTGTCCTTAATGACGAAGTTAGCAACTCCAAAACTTCAAGGATTTATGATGGGTATGTGGTTTTTAGCTTCTGCCTACGGACAATATGTTGCTGGTTTATTTGGAGCATCTATTTCTCCAAATGAAAATGCGACTCCTTCTGAAAAATTGATTGCATATTGTACAGGTTATAATCAATTTGCATGGTACGCAATTATTGCTGGGATATTAATTATTGCAATTTCTCCTTTTGTGAAAAAACTTATGCAAGACGTTAAATAATTCATGAAAAACGAAAGTATAAAAATTCAAAAATTATTAGTATCCGTTTCTGTTTTACTTTTTATTATCAAAATAGTAGCATGGGTAATTACAGGCTCAGTTGCCATTTTAACCGACGCATTAGAAAGTACAGTTAATGTAATTGCTGGTTTTATTGGTTTGTATAGCATTGTTTTATCCTCTAAGCCTAAAGATAAAGAGCATCCGTATGGTCATGGGAAAGTAGAATTTATTTCTTCTGCAATTGAGGGGACATTGATTTCAATCGCTGGAATGATTATTATATATGAAGCCCTTGATAATTTAATTCATCCTCACGAATTGAAAAAATTAGATCATGGGTTGATATTAATTGCCGTTACAGCCTTGGTAAATTATTTCGTTGGATTTTATTGTGTCAAAAAAGGAAAAGCAAATAATTCCCCCATTTTAGTTGCTAGTGGGTCACATTTAAAATCGGATACCTATTCTACCATTGGACTTTTGGTAGGGTTATTATTTGTTATAATTACTGGATATAAATGGATCGATAGCATTGCTGCATTGGTTTTTGCCTTCATTATTATTTTTACTGGATATAAAATTATTCGCAAATCGATTTCAGGAATCATGGATGAAAAAGATGCAGAAATTATAGATGAAATCGTAGAAGTATTAAACAAAAATAGAAACAGAAGTTGGATAGACATCCACAATATACGTGTGATAAACTATGCCGGTTTTTACCACATTGATTGTCATTTAACGGTGCCTTATTATATCAATGTAAATGAAGCACACTCTATATTAGATACCTTGACAGATACTATAAATGAACATTTTCAAAATCGAGTTGAATTTTTTATTCATGTTGATGGATGTTTATCATCACAATGTTCTATTTGCAATCTTACAAATTGTGATAAACGAAGCATGCAATATGTGAAAACCATTGAATGGACCCATCAAAATATAATTTCAAACAAAAAACACAGCCTTGCCTGAAAAAAATAACGACAGCAAATAATACGATTTAAACTTAACCCATTCTGTTGTGCTATTATTTTCATAAAAAGAATTGTGTTGAATATAAGTTTGGCTACAAAATTTAGAATTTACAATTATCTTTACCCCAATAAATTTTATTATGAAAAAACTATTTTTATTACTTTTTGTATTTGCTTCAATGCAAGTAATCGCACAAACTCAAATAACGCTAACAAGGGCTGATTTTCCAAAACCTACTGCAAACAGTCCTTTGCCTGACAGTGTTTTATATACAAATGTAAATGGCACGAATACTACGGCCGAAACTATTGACGGTGCAAGTCAATCTTGGTCTGAAGCCGGTTTAACCGGCACAACAGCCTATCAAACTTTTGTGCCTGTTTCTGCTACTCCTTTTATTTTTCAAGCAACTTTTTTTGGAAGTGATTATGCACAACCGCTGTTAAATTCAAATATTGCAGGGCAAGTAGCTTCTGATGCTTACGAATATTATGATTACAGTTCAGGAAATGGCAAATTACAAATTCGTGGTTTTGGTGCAAATGTTACTATACCAGGCTCCACAACACCATTGCCTTTGCCGGCTATTTACACCTCACCAGATGTAGTGTATGTTTTTCCAATTGCTTATGGCAATAGTGATAGTTCAACCTCTTCATTCAATGTAAATTTACCTTTACCAGCACCCATAGGAACGGTTTCTGTATCAAGAAATCAAAAACGGGTAAACAATGTGGACGCTTGGGGGTCAATCTCTACGCCTGCAGGTACATTTGATGTATTAAGAGTAGTCTCAACGATTAACAGAATTGACTCAATCAAAACGACATTTGTTTCTTTTGGTACACCAACAAATCCAGTTGAATACAAATGGTTAGCAGCAGGTAAAAAGATACCTGTTTTGCAAATTAATGGAAACAATGTGGCTGGTGTTTTCACAAAAACAAATGCTACTTTTTGGGGAGCAAGCACGGTAGCAACGTCCAATGTAAATGCAAATTTTAACTCGTTTATGGCATACCCAAATCCGGTAATCGAAAATGTCACCATTTCATTTACATTAAAAAAAGCAGCTACAGTTGATGTTGAAGTAGTGACTATCACAGGTCAAAAAATAGCCCATTTTCATTTTAATAAACAAGCCGGTAATTTTACAGAAACCTTGCCACTGCAAACTTTAAAAGCAGGAAATTATATAATTTCTTGTAAATCAGAAACAGAAACAGTGTCTTCAAAATTGATAAAACTATAGCCAACATATTCTTTTAGAAGAAAATTCGTAAAAAAGAACTTTTTTGTTACCTTTGCGAACGTTTAAAAGTGGTTATTATAAATAAAAATAATATAAAAAATGTCTAAACACGATAAATATACAGCTCCAAGAACATTAACGAACCCTCAAGCTTCGACTCAATCTATTGAAGAAGAATTAAATATTCCTTCAGCACAAGACAGATTGCTCGTTGTTGAAAATTGGTATCAAGCAAACAGCAAAATGGTTAATTATGCTTTAATAGGAATTTTAGCAATTGTGGTGGGTGTTTTTGGATATAAATATTACATCGGTGGTCAAAGTAAAAAAGCAAATGATGCAATTTTTAGAGCACAAACCTATTACAGTATTGACTCTATCAATTGGGCATTAAATGGAGATGGTAATAATTTAGGATTTAAAAAAATTGCTGACAAATTCAGCGGAACACCTGCGGGAAATTTAGCTAATTATTATGCAGGAATCTGTTGCTTAAAAACGGGTGACTTTGCTAATGCAGAAAAATATTTGAAAAAATTTGATGGGAAAGGAACCTTAGTTACAAATGTTGCTAAAGGAGCTTTAGGCGATGCATTGATGGAACAAGGAAAAACGGATGATGCAATTAAACAATATTTGGATGCTTCTAGCGACGATGAAAATTTATTGATTTCTCCATTGTATTTAGAGAGAGCTGGTTTAGCGTATGAATTAAAAAATAATACACAAGAAGCAATCGCTACCTATAAAAAATTAAAAGAGAAATTTCCTCAAAGTCAACAAGCTAGAAACATGGACAAAAACTTAGCTCGTTTAGGGGTTTATAGCATAGAATAATGAGTTTATCTTCAGAAAATAGTAATTTATTACAAATTAACAACCTGCAAATATCAGATGATTTGCAGGTTGTTATCGTTTATACCGAATGGAATGAATCCATCATTCAAGAATTAATAAATGGAGCCAATCGGATTTTTGCACAATTCCCTGCTGTAAAAGTTCAGGCCTTCCAAGTACCAGGTTGTGTAGAAATACCATTTGC
Source organism: Bacteroidota bacterium (assembly GCA_947460795.1). Lineage (GTDB taxonomy): Bacteria > Bacteroidota > Bacteroidia > Chitinophagales > Chitinophagaceae > OLB11. The sequence goes on from CANHJA010000118.1 coordinate 5,349, forward strand.
TATCAATCAACATTATCAAACCTTACGGGCCGATGCATACATAGCATTTGGTTGTGTTATTCGCGGTGAAACACCTCATTTTGATTATGTGTGTGATGCAGTTACTCAAGGAATTTCTTCCTTAAATACAACGATTGATTCGCCAACTATATTTGGCATTTTAACAGTCAATAAAATAGAAGAAGCCCATGATAGAATCGGTGGGAAGCATGGTCACAAAGGGGAAGAGGCAGCTGTAGCAGCATTGAAAATGGCAAGCCTTCAAAACAGTTTTAAAACTCAACGCAAATTGAGTAAATGATGCAATATCGAATACAAAACGTCTATAAAAAATGAAAGTACAACTATTTATTCCTTGTTTTATTGATCAGTTATATCCTCAAGTAGGAATGAATACAGTTAAAATTTTAGAAAAAGTTGGATGTGAGGTTACGTACAATCAAAATCAAACTTGCTGCGGACAACCAGCCTACAATGCAGGTTTTTTAAATGATGCAAAAAAAGTAAGTGAAAAGTTTTTAGATGATTTTTCGGGTTCAGAATATATTGTTGCTCCAAGTGGTTCTTGTATCGGTTATGTAAGAAATTCATTCGATGAAATTTTTGATAATACATCCTGTCACAATGATGCTAAAGCAGTTTCGAAGCGCTCGTTCGAGTTGACAGATTTTTTAGTCAATATCATGAAAATTCAAGATGTAGGAGCTACTTTAAATGCAAAAGCAACATATCACGATGCGTGTGGTGCACTGCGTGAATGTGGTATTAAAACAGCCCCTCGTCAACTTTTGTCCAATGTAAAAGGCTTAGAACTTGTGGAAATGAAAGAGTGTGAAACATGTTGTGGTTTTGGTGGAACTTTCGCGGTAAAATATGAGCCTATATCTATTGGTATGGCACAAACAAAAATCAATAGCGCCATCGAAACAGGCGCTGAATATATTATATCAACAGATATTTCTTGTTTAATGCATTTAGAAGGCCACATCAAACACCGCAATTTAGATATTAAAACAGCGCATATCGCGGATGTACTTACCATGGGTTGGTAAGTTGCTTTGGATCAATTTAATTTGAGATAAATAAATTCTAGTAGTCTCATTTGTCTGTAATTGATAGATGCTGAAATTATCTAAATTTTTATTTTGCTGTAGCATTATTGCGTTATTTTTGTTCTATGAAAAACGTATTCTTATTTCTCATATCAATATTTTCAGTTCAATTATCAGCTCAAAATTTTTCCAATAAAATAATTACGGGTGCCGAACAAACAAATGATTATTTGCCACAATTGAAAGGTAAAAAGGTAGCTTTATTAGTCAATCAAACATCGGTCATAAAGAAAGAACATCTGGTAGATTATTTATTAGAACAAAAAATAAATATCGTCAAAATATTTGCACCAGAACATGGTTTTAGAGGGCAAGCTGATGCAGGTGAAAAAGTAAAAAGTGGAGTTGATGCTAAAACAGGATTGTCCATAACTTCTATGTATGGAGCTAATAAAAAACCAAGTAAAGAAAGCATGCAAGGCATTGACATTGTAGTCTTTGATATTCAGGATGTTGGCGCACGTTTTTATACCTACATTTCTTCTATGCAATATATGATGGAAGCTTGTGCAGATGCGAATGTCCCAATGGTTATTTTAGACAGGCCAAATCCAAACGGTTTTTATGTAGATGGCCCCGTTTTAGAACCAAAATTCAAATCATTTGTAGGCATGCAACCCATTCCAGTTGTACATGGAATGA
>CANHJA010000119.1 GCA_947460795.1 Bacteroidota bacterium
AACCACAAGTTGGATTAAATGTACCAATTGGATATTCTGATCCAATTAAACATTGAGAATATATATTTTCTGAAAAAAAGCTTGTCGCTAAAAAAATACTACAAAACAGGAATAGTAAATGCTGCTTCAAATAAGTAGTTGATGTTTTTTTGTAATTTTTTATTACCATGGTTATTAAGTTTATTAGTTTTGAATACTATGAAACTCCAAGGTAAATTAATTTTTTGTTAATAAAAAATATTTAACTAAAGACTATAATATATATTTATTTTAAACATATAACTACTTTCAAACCCATTTGTTTTTGTAAATTGTAAAATGGGGTAGCTTTCATGCTGATATTTTTACTCATATCAAATGTTTTTAAATGCGAATAAGTAAATGCATCTAATATATTAACTAAGTAACAAACCGTTCCAGAAATAATCGAATATTCATAATATTTTCTAAAACCCCTTCTTAAAATATCAATGTCATTAATCGAATACTGGTAAAATGTATCTGTGGTAGCAGGATTGTTATCTATTCTGGAAATGTATGCTTCTTGATATTTTTGATAATTTTTTCGATTATCTATAATGAAATATGTAACGGTTCCTGCTGCAACTGCTACCAATCCGGTCTTCCAATATTGCTTGTTGTAAATTTGTCCTAAACCCGGTAAAATTGCAGAATATAAACCAGCTCGTTTTGGAATTGAAATTTTTGTATTAAACTTAAAAATTGAATCAGGAAAAACGACCTTCTCTTTAATAATCGTTTTCTTAATTGTACTGTCCTTTTGATGAGCGAAAAGTGGAACTGAAAAAATCAATGTCAACATCATCAACAAAATGCAATTTGCCAAAAAAGAAAAATGATTGGTAGTATTGGAAGAATTAATCATTAACAATTTATCATTAAACATTATTTCTAAATACCCATGCTTTCACAAATGCGTTCTAAGTCGCTGTCGTTATAAAACTCAATAACAATGGTTCCTTTGCCCGTTTTTTTTCTGTCTAATTTTATTTTTGTAGAAAAATGAGAAGCAATTTGATCTTCAATTCGTTTGTACGCTGGAGGCAACGCATTCGACGATTTTGATTGGTTTGCTGTAGGTTTCTTCGTTTGTGCATTTAAATTTTTAATCAATTCTTCCGTTGCACGAACAGATAATTGGTTGGTGATAATTTCTTTAGCAGCAAATAATTGTTGCTCTATATGCTCTAAACCTAAGATGGCTCTTGCATGGCCCATCGATAATTCTTTATTTCTTACAGAAACTTGAATAGAAGGAGGTAGTTTTAACAATCGAATGTAGTTTGTTACAGAAGTTCTATCTTTCTTCATTCTTTCGGCAACGTTGTCTTGCGTCATATTGCATTCAGACATCAATCGCTTGTATGCCAAACCAATTTCAATCGCATTTAGGTTTTCTCTTTGCAAATTTTCAAGTAAACCCATTTCCAAAATTTCTTGGTCGTTGGCTACCCGCACATAAGCAGGAATATCTTTTAAACCGGCAATTTTGGAAGCTTTAAACCGGCGCTCACCAGAAATTAATTGGTATTTTTTGTTCGGAAGTTTCGTAACCGTAATTGGTTGAATAATATCATGCAATTTGATAGATTCTGCCAATTCTTGTAAAGGAATTTCTTCAAATGTTCTTCTTGGTTGATTCGGGTTAACTTCGATCGATGCCAATGGAATTCTTGAAATACTTCCTACCAATGCCTCATCGGTTGGTTGAGAAGTAGTTTGTGCAGCATTTGCATTTTTTTGAAATGCATTTACTTCATCTTTAATATTGCCTAATAAGGCACCAATGCCTTTTCCTATTTGCGCTTTTTGATTGGGTTTATTGCTCATTCTCTTCTATTTCTATCGTTTTTTGACTGTTTTTAATTTTCGTTAAATCATTGCGTTGTAACACTTCTTTGGCAAGATTTAAATAATTTAAAGCACCTGTAGAATCAGCATCATACAACAAAACGGGCTTGCCTAAACTTGGTGCTTCGCCTAATCGAGTGTTTCTATGTATAATGGTATTGAACACAGATTCATTGAAGTGATTTTTTACTTCTTCTACCACCTGATTTGAAAGGCGTAATCGACCATCATACATAGTCATTAAAATGCCTTCGATGCCTAAATTTGAGTTGAGTTTCGATTGTACAATTGTAATGGTATTTAATAATTTTCCTAAGCCTTCTAATGCAAAAAACTCACATTGAACAGGAATTATTACACTGTCGCTAGCTGTTAAAGCATTTACGGTTATTAAGCCCAATGAAGGTGAACAGTCAATTATAATGAAGTCAAATTTATCTTTAACCTCATTTAGTACAGATTGTAACTTAAATTCACGGTTTGGGTGGTTGATTAATTCAATTTCGGCACCCACCAAATCCAAATGCGATGGCATTAAGAATAAATTGGGCGTTTCAGTTTCTAGGATTACTTGATTAATATCTACATCATTAACCAAACAATCATATACACTCAATTGCACATTGCGCAAGTCGAAGCCATTGCCAGTAGTGGCATTTGCCTGAGGATCGGCATCGATTAAAAGCGTTTTATAGTCTAAAACAGCTAAGCTACACGCTAAATTAATGGCTGTAGTTGTTTTGCCTACACCACCTTTCTGATTTGCTACTGAAATTATTTTACCCATCAACTACAAAAATGATATTTATTTGTGGTATATAAAATTTTTTTTATGCACCGAACAAAAATTGTGTATAATTTAAGAAAATAACAGATAATTTGACCTCCAAATCAGTCAATTTAGAGTATTTATATTCTCTTTTATTGAAATTTTTACTTATTTCCACTTTGAGTACCTCGAAGGAATACCCAAAGATTTATAAATATAGGCTTGTGCAATTTCTCTTACGCCACCATTTTTATTAATGGCTTTGTTTTCTGCGCTGGGAAAGGTTCGGTTTGACAGAAATACGAATACCAAATCATTGCTAGGATCTGCCCAAACACAAGTACCTGTAAAACCTTGATGACCGAAAGTTTTTAAAGAAACATGATCCGAACATGGACTGCTTTTATCTGCATTGGGGTCTGGTTTATCAAATCCTAATCCTCTTCGGCTAATCATCGAATATTTAGAGGTAAATAACTCCACAGTTGATTTTTTAAAATAGCGTTTGCCCTGATACGTTCCGCCATTTAACAGCATTTGCATCAATATTCCTAAATCAGTGGCTGTTGAAAAAAGTCCAGCATGACCGCTTACACCGCCAAACATGGCAGCACCCATATCATGCACATTGCCCTTTATCATTTGATGCCTGAAATAATCATCCATTTCAGTGGGCGCAATTTCTACATTTTTTAAATTCTTTTTGGGCACAAAGCAAGTATAATTCATGCCCAATGGTTTATAAAATTCATCTCGTACAAATTCATCTAATTTCTTTTTAGTAATGAATTCTACTACTGCTTGCATAAAAATAAAATCTAAATCGCTGTATACAAATCTACCTCTGTTTTCCAATGGGGATACCAGTATTCGTTGCCACATCGTATCTACCCAATCTGATCGCATATATAAATTGTCTGCAACTTTTACTGTATATTTTCCTCGAATGGTATTGCTATATATCATTGGATTTGGATTTTTAGAAGTGTCCAATGTTTCTTTATAGAAAGGGATCCAACTTTTTAACCCTGCTTGATGCGTTAAAATATCTTTGATCTTCAGGTTTTCTTTGTCTGTGCCTTTTGTAATCGCTACATATTTGCCTAAAGGAGCATCTAAATCTAATTTTCCTTGATCATATAATTTCATAACAGCCATGGTTGTAGCAGCAACTTTCGTTACCGAAGCCACGTCATAAACCGTATTCACATCCACTGTATTTTGACGATCCTTTCCTAAATACCCAAATGATTTGTCATAAAAAACATTCCCTTCTTTGGCTGCTAAAATTCTACATCCAGGGAAAATATTTCCGTTTACACAACTTGCTAAATAGGCGTCGAGCTTGTCTAACTCTGCAATGTTAATGCCCAAGGCTAAAGGGCTTACACAACATTCCAATGGATATTCTTTAGAAAAAACAGCACTCGTTTTAATCCGATTTTCTTGTACATCTTTATTTTGTTGTGCATATCGAGCTGAATCAATTACTTTTCCTAACGCATTTTTCATGGATACAATTCCATCGCCTTCTAAATAATTTTCACAAACACTTACGGGCAATTTCCCTTTTGCTTTTAATTGACTAGTAACAATTTTAGCGGCAATTTGTTGGGTTTCTTCTGCTTCATCATACGCTACGAGTATACCTTCAATGTCGCAAAAACTTTTTACTGCGTATGGGTTCCCAAATAAAACAGTCATGGCGTTCTTGTTTCGAGACAGCCGGTTGATCGTCTCCACTTCTAATTCATCTAAACCAAAATTATTTTTGGGATAACCACTCATATTGTGCACTCCAACGATAACCACTTCGGCATCATTGACTTGTTTTACAAATGTTTTTAATTCTTTTTCGGATGTTGGTGCATACAAAATTTCTTTTACACCATATTTTTTTAACTCGCTTGAAAATTTGGTTTCTGTGCTCGTGCCAACACCCACATAAACGATGTCTTTTACATCGTCTTTTTTTATTTGTTCTAAAATTGAATTGGGATCGTTTAATAGAGTGATTGCATTTTCGGCTACCAATAAACGAATTGTGGAAATATATTGGTTGATGTCTTCATCAATATTTTCGGTTTTTATTTTTTTAAAATGAGGAAGATCTGCATTGTATTTGGCAACTAAAATTTTCTTTACACTTTCTTCTAAGCGTTTCTCAGAAATGACGTTGGTTTCAATCGCATTTTTAATTTTTTGAATGCCTGTAGGCACATCTTGAGAAAATAACAATACATCGTTACCAGCCTGAAACGCTTTTAAATCAATATCTCCAGGGCTGTAGTGTTTCGCTACGCCTTCCATATTTAAAGCATCGGTAAAAATTAAACCCATGTAACCCATTTTCTTTTTTAATAAATCAGTGACTGTTTTTTCAGACAAGGTAGAGGGGGTATGTGCTTGGCTGTCCAATGCAGGTATTTGTAAATGCGCCACCATGATCGATTGAATGCCATTGGCAATTAATTGAGTAAATGGATATAATTCTAATTTTTCTAATTCAGACAATGATTTCGTAATTTCAGGGGTGTCTTTGTGCGAATCAACATCGGTATCGCCATGGCCAGGAAAATGTTTGGCACAGGCCATTACGCCATTATTTTGTAATCCTCTCATATATTGAATTCCCCAGTTTGCTACTTTGTTTTTATTTTCTCCAAATGAACGAAAATTAATTACCGGATTATTGGGATTGTTATTCACATCAATAACAGGTGCAAAATTGATGTGAACTCCTAAACGACGACATTGATTGGCAATGGCTGCTGCCATTTTGTAAACGATGCTGCTGTCTTGCATAGCACCCAACATGATTTGTCGAGGAAAATCTTTGATGCCTGTTAAACGCATGCCTAAGCCCCACTCAGCATCCATGGCAATCAATAAAGGCACTTTACTTTTTGATTGATGTAAGTTGGTTTGTTCGGCCTGGGCTTTCGGCGTTCCTTGCATATAAATTAATCCGCCAATACCATAATTTGCAATTAATTTTTCAATGAGTGGTTGATTGTATTTTTCGCCACCAGAGTAGGCAGCCACCATATACAGTTGGGCTATTTTTTTTTCTAAGGTAAGCGAATGATATACGCTGTCTACCCACACAGCTTGTGGCGATTTAAACGCAGGTAATTTAACTGAACTGTTTTTTCCTTGACCGAAAGAAAGGGTAGGTATCGAGAATATAAAAAATAAAATACGAAGTAAATGCTTTGTTGACATTGAATGACTATTTCGTCAAAATTACTTTTATTAATTTAATATCAAAATACAGTTTAAGAATACTTTAGATTTGCTTTCAAACTTTAACATTCAATTTAATGTATCCCTAAATATTTAATTAAATTTACACTCTGTTGAAAAAGTATATTTTAATATTAGTTTTGTTTATTAGTAGTAGTTTCGTTCAAAGCCAAGAAGATGAAATGAATACGCTATTTGCGCAAAAAAAATACCAAGAGTGTGCTAATTTTTTAAATAATTTAACCAAGGAAAATAATTTTGTTCATTACAATTATACCTATAAATTGGCTTCTTGCTATTCGTATTTACATAAAAATGACAGCGCCTATTATCACTTAAATAAAATTATTAATTATTTTAATTCATTGGACGGGTTGGTGTCTATAACCAATATTTCGATCGACTATGAATCTTTTAAACAGCTTACCAATACTCCTTATTGGGGTAAAATTACCGAACAAATAAAAAAGAAAGCATCCAAAGATCATTTCTATAACAAAGACTATGCATTTTTTTTTGACATCCAAAATAGCAGTAATTTTATAAACAATAAATTGGCTTATCACAAATCAGAAAAAGACTCCCTTGCAATTCAAAAAATACTCCTTGAAAAAGAAAAAGTGGATTCAATAAATGTAAAAAAAGTGATTTCTTATATCGAAAAGAAAAAAAGTAAAAACGCAAGAATTGATTACAATTGGTCAATCATTAATTACACATTGCATCAATCGGCTAGCCTTGAGCAAAAAGAAAAGTATTTGCCATTATTATATGAAAATACGGTGCTTAAAAAGTTAGATGCTTATGCATTTGCGATGTTTTATATGCGCTATTTAGAACAAAAGAAAGGAATGAAAATAAAAAATTTCAATGTTATACAAGACAGTGTGATTCATTCTTTCAATCAATAATTGTATTTTTTTAGTAATTAAACAGTTTAAAAACATATTTTTGCTTTAATGGAAACGTTTGTAAATAAAGTAGCTGATAGCGGTATTATAACGATCAATTTAGAAGATTATTTTCCAAAAGATTTGATGATTTTTGATCTGAAATCTTTTTTATTTATGGAATTAATTTTAAAAGAAAAAGATTACAGAGCAGCATTATTAGCATTTGATTGGTC
>CANHJA010000120.1 GCA_947460795.1 Bacteroidota bacterium
ATTGCAAATAATGTAACAAATAATGGAGCAGGTACAGGTTCATTCACAAGTTCGATTACAGGGTTAAATGCTAATACAACTTATTATTGCAGGGCTTATGCAACCAATGGTGTAGGTACTGCCTATGGCAATCAAATCAATTTTACGACAACTGCGCCTACAGCAATGTTGGTTGGTAGTAATAGTTGTTCATCATTAAATGGAGTAACCTCATTGTATTATGGCATGAATGGAACATCTGACACATGGGGGATATCAAGTACAGGTTACAGTGGTTCATGTTGGGTCGCACCTGATCCCAATAATTCCGGTCAACTAGGGACTGTGGTTGGTTCGAATCATTATGTTCAATTTACTCGTAATTTTTCAAATCAAGGATATATAGAGTTTTGGGTTAATACCTATAATCCTGGGTATAACAATTTAACTCCTTCAATAGTTGTTAATGGTGCAGCAATTGGAAGTGCAACAATGGTAGGAGGTCAAACATCTTCGTTTTATTGGATGAAAGTCCGTTCTCCAATCGTACAAGCAGGTAATAATACCATTCGTATTTCACTCAGTGGTAGTTACTATGTGCTCAATGTTGATGAAATTGAATATTATGAATATTAATTAAAATGAGGAAGATTTATAATAGCAATAAAATTTTGAAGAGACATATTTAAAAATAAAATAATCATGAAAAAAACAATCCTATTCATATTGTCATTCGCTGTAGTTAATTTCAGTTTTGCTCAAAATAAAAAAAAGCAAATCAAACTATTAAATAATCGATTAGATAGTTTGCAAATTGCAAGTCAAAATGAGTATTCAATTAGAAACAACGAAATTGATAAGTTAGCGAGAGCTACTAAAGATTTAGAAATACAAAAAGTTAATCTCCAAAACAATGCAGTAGTTTTGAATGCAACCATTAGTGACTTAAAGCAAAATAATTTATTGTTGAAAGACAGCTTGAATAACAGTTTAAATGATCTCATTAAGTTAGATTCTACTTATAAAAGTTCACTTCAAAAAATGTTTGAATCGAATGCTAAATTAGATTCTAATAATAAAGTTTTACTCCAAAGAATGGCGGCATTGAATGCTCAATTAGACTCAAAAAATAAAATTAATTCCCCCGAATTTGAATCTTTTTTACCCTATTTTTTGAGTCAAACTTTTTCAGGAATGAATTTTGATAGCCTTGTATATTTCTCTTCTCCAATAATTACTCAATTTATTGAATCTAATTATATTGGATTTGGAAGATTTTGGAATAATGGTGCAACTTGTAATTTATTTGTAGATGATCATTTTGGTTCCCCCTATTTTGATAATGAAATACAACCCAATACTGCAAGTCTAAAATATTTTTCTAATAAGGTTCCTAAAGATGGTTTTTGTGAAGAAGCAACAACTCCTGATGGTATTTATTATAAGCAGGTTTTTGAACTGCCGCAAATAGTTACTGCAGATATGGATTCTGATGGGAGTTTTAAAAAAATCCCAACTCCTGGCAAATACAATAACTTAAAAAAAATGGTAGTTAATATTCAATATGATAAATGGATAATTAAAATACTTTACTTTATCCAATATAATTCTAAATGGTATCTTCTGTATATTGATGATTGTGATTGTAGTGCATAAAAATTTTTTTTCAGTAAGCATTCTCAAAATCTTTAATTGTTAATCAGTATTGATTATGCTAATGGTAAAAAAGGGTTTATTGTTTATTATGAGAAATTTTAATGTAATAATATAAAAGTATAGAAATAGATAAATAAAAAAATAAAAATTATGATGTTATTGGTAAGGTTTTTAAATCAAGTATTTACTCGGAAACAACTGTTTTTCTTGTATTTATTTATGGTAATTTGTAACTTGTCATTTTCACAACAACGAAAATTAGAAAAAAATTACAAGTATTTAAAGAGAGAGAAATTTGCCAAGGCGTATAAAAATTTAAATACAATTAAGTCAAAAAATAGCAATTCTCCGTTTTGGCATTATTTAATGTCAATGTATTTCATCGATAAAAATAATGCAGACAGAAATATAGACAGTAGTTATATATATTTAAATACGAGTGTTAATTTATCATCTAAGTATTTATCGGAAAAAGAATTAGATGAATATTGTACTAAAAATAATTATTGTATTCATAATTTAACTACTCAATTAGAATCGATTGCACGAGTTGCATATGATATCTGCATGGCTAAAAACGACATTGCATCATTAAAGATATTTGTTGATTTATATAGAGGCTCATCTGTAGAAAAAGATGCAATAAAACGATTAGATCAATTGCTATATTATGAAGCAAAAGAGAGTAATTCAATTTCAACACTCAAAAATTTTATAGCAAATAATCCAAATTCTGATTATATCGTTTCTGCTACAAAAAACATTGAAAATTTATTTTATGCGGAAGCAATCAAAAAGGATGAATTGGATATATACAATAGTTTTCTTTATCAATATCCCAATTCGATTTTCAGTGCTCAGATAGAATTAAAAAGAGATAAGAAAGCATATGATTTAGCAGTATCAAGTAATTCTGAAACAGGTTATAATTATTTCATTGCCATGTATCCGAAATCAACTTTTGTAAAAGAAGCTACAACTAAAAGAGATAGAATAGCATTTGATAATGCTTTGTCGATTGACACTGAAACCGGATATAATTCATTTATTGCCCAATATCCACAATCAACTTTTGTAAAAGAAGCTATTCTAAAAAGAGATAAAATAGCAATTGATAATGCTTTGTCGACTAATACTGAAACCGGATATAATTCATTTATCGCCCAATATCCACAATCAACTTTTGTAAAAGAAGCTATTCTAAAAAGAGATAAAATAGTGTATGATGAAGCGAAGTCTAAGAATGATATTACAACCTATAGAATTCTTTTACAGAAATATCCTGATATAGCTTATGCAAATAATATCAATGATGATATTATGCAATTAGAAAAAACACAAATGCCAACTGCTGTAGTTGAATCTGACATCTTTGAAGCAGATGAAGATGAAAATGAGAATGAAGAAGAGGTAGACGAAGCGGCAGAAGCAGCAGAAGAAGAAGAAGAGACAGAAGAAAATACAAAAGAATATTTTACCTATGAGCGTATTGTTCCTGTAACAGCAGCTCCAGAGGTGAGGAATCGTGAATATTTTTCATATCCATATCCTGCAACGTCTGAAAGTGAACCTGTGTTTCCTACCGCTAAAATTAAAGGTCAAAAAATTGAAGATTTAAAGCTAAGACAAACACAAAAATTAAGAGGCACTCCATTATACAAACCGATTGTATCTGCTGATGGAAAAAAACAAGTTACTGGAAGTATTTATTCAGCTAAAGGATTTCGAATTGTAATTTATAATGGGTCTGACAAAAATGCGGCATTAGCTGCAAAAAATAAATTTTCAAGGGCTTTTCCTGGCACTCGATCTTACCTAAGCTACAATGTACCTTCATTTAAAATTAAAATAGGAGATTTTGAAAACAAAAATGATGCAACAAAGTTTATGCGTCGTTTAATGGCAATATTTCCTTCTTCATTTATTACACCTGATTTAGTGACAATCAAAAAGATTAAAATAACAAGATAAATTACCTCAAATACTTAATAAAGAGGGGTATTAATCAATTAAAAATAAAATTATGATATTGTTGTTTAAATTATTGTATCAAGTAGTCAATAGGAAACGGTTGCTTTTCCTTTGTCTATTTATGCTAGTATACAATCTGTCGTTTTCACAAGAGCGAAAATTTAAAAAAAATTACAAGTATCTAAACAAGTGGAAATTTGAAAAGGCATATAAAAATTTAAATGACATTCGATCAAAAGATAGCACTTCACCATTTTTATTTTATTTACTGTCATTATACTTTGGCGACAAAAATAATGTAGACAGAAATATAGACAGTAGTTATCTATATTTAAAAAAGAGTTTGGCTTTGTCAACCTCGTATCCAGACAAAAAAGAATTAGATGAATCTTGTGAGGAAATTAAATACTGCATTCTTAATTTACCTGCTCAATTAGATTCAATTTCAAATGTTGCTTATGAAATTTGTTTGGCAAAAAATGATATTACATCATTAAGGCAATTTATAAACTTGTATAAAGGCACTTTTGAGGAAAGTAAGGCAATGAAAAGATTGGATCAATTATTATATTATCAAGCAAAAGAAAATAAATCAATTTCAACACTAGAAAGCTTTGTGGCAAATTATCCGAATTCTGATTATATTGATTCTGCCAAAAAATATATTGAAAATATTTCATACCTTGATGCAATCAAAAAGGATGAATTGGAAGTGTACAATAATTTTCTTAAGGAATACCCCAAATCGATTTTTAAAGATGAGATAGTATTGAAAAGAGATAAAAAACCTTTTGATTTAGCCACATTAAGCAATACAGAAAATGGATATAATACTTTCATTTCAATGTACCCAAAATCAATTTTTGTTAAAGAAGCTATTACAAAAAGAGATAAAATAGTGTATGATGAAGCAATAACTAAAAATGATTTAATAAATTTTATAATTCTTTTGCAGAAATATCCTGATATAGAATATGCAAAGGATATTAATGAGAATATTTTAAAATTAGAAAAAAAACTAATGGAGCCTGCAGAGCTTAGGACTGAGATAAACGAAGTAGATCTTAAAGAAACTCCTCCAGAAAACAATATGTTTGCCTCAAAAATTAAAAAACAAATATTATTTGAGCAAGGTGAAATTAAAGCCGTGAGTGAAATGGTAGGATTGCTGCATGTTCTTATGCAAATTTCGTTTGATTATAAAATTACTAGTGGTGAGCCTAAATCATTAGACGAAGATAGTAAAAACTGGGAAATACCATTAGTTATTAATGTTACAGCAAATAAAAATATCGAGTTTTGTGCAAATTATTGTATTAAAAAACTAGCTTCATTAAGCTTATCAGAAGAGGAGGCTAGAAACTACCTTAGTTTAAACATAGCCGTTTTTCCTGTAGTGATTAAATACAAGGGATTTGCTAACACTTTTTATTTAAGAAAACAAAGCAGTATGGATGCTTTAAAAAATCTTACGGGTAAATGGAAATTTTATACACGTCTATTTGACGTGCAACCAGGCATTGGAATATCATATGATAATGGAGAAGGGCAGATTCACGATTTCAGCAATAGTAATTATGATTATAATCAAAATATCGAATTGCTTACTATAAACTTTTTATATGTAGGCCAACTAGCGGCTACGTATACTTGGAAGGACACTCGCACATATTCGCAAATTGAAAAAATGACGAATTACATTGTTAAGCCAAGAGGCGTTGTTTCTCAATTTGAAACAAGTAGTTTTATTGAACAGTCAGTATATGAGACTAAAAACAAAAAAACGTTTCAGAAAGCACCTTCAGAATATGAAAATAATGAAATTTTGGAGTTTGTAGATCAAATGCCCGAATTTCCTGGAGGTGAAGAAGGTTTATTTGATTACATCCAAAAAAACTTAAAATACCCTAAACAAGCTGTAGATTCAAACACTACCGGTAGAGTAACAATTAATTTTGTTGTAAATGACGATGGTAGCATTACCGATGTAAAATTAGCTAGAGGTATTGGTAATGGTTGTGACGAAGAAGCAATCAAAATTATAAAAGGGTTACCTAGATGGAATCCTGGAAAACAAAATGGTAAGAAAGTAAGAGTAGCTTACAGTTTACCAATTACCTTCCAATTAGATTAATAAGAAATGATAGCTAGTAGTATATTTAGAATAAATATTTATTTGCCACTATATCAACTTATTTACATTGTTCGATTTTTATATTAAATAATCCTTCAAGATTTCTAAAAACCTTTGACGAATTTGCAGTGTCGAAGCTTCAGTAAAAAACAGACCAAATTTTAAATTCCAACATCTTTCTATTATCGACTAATTACTTTCGATTATTTTTGCTGTATGCTCGATATCAAATACAAAAAAATAAACACCGAATTCCATTATCCGTTTACGACTGCACATGGGCTCAAAACACATCAGCCTGCCTTGTTGGTCGCTATTTCATTCAATGGATTTATGGGCATTGGAGAAGCACCTGCCATTGTTTATTATGATGTAACCGTTGATAGTATGATTGCTGAACTGAATGAAAAAGTAAATGTATTGGAGCGCTATGCATTTACAGAGCCAGATCGTTTTTGGCATTTTTGCCATCATTTATTTCCTACAAATCCGTTTTTAGTTTGTGCCTTAGACATTGCCTATTGGAATTTATATGCGCAGTTTAAACGCAAGTCGGTTGCTGAATTGTGGTCGCTTTCGCCTTCACTCAAAGTGGCAAATCCTCCATTGACCGATTATACCATTGGCATCGATCGCATCGAAAAAATGGTTGAAAAAATGAAAGACAATCCTTCGCCCATTTATAAAATAAAATTAGGAACCAAAGAAGACGTTGCTATTATGCAAGCGCTGAGACAACATACCGATGCGCCTTTCCGAGTAGATGCCAATGCAGGTTGGGATTTGGATACGGCGTTGGAAATGATTCCGGTGTTGAAAAACTTGGGTGTAGAATTAGTTGAACAACCTTTGGCAAAAGAGCATTGGGAAGGCATGAAAATATTAAAAAGTCAATCGTGTTTACCGCTTTTTGCGGATGAAGCATGTGTGAGCGAGCACGATGTAAAAAAATGTGCCGAAGTATTTGATGGCATCAATATTAAACTCACTAAATGCAGTGGCATTACACCTGCTATCAGAATGATTGAAGAAGCGCGCCAACTCAATTTGAAGGTTATGATGGGTTGCATGAATGAAACTGAAATAGGTTCTGTTGCCATCGCGCATTTTATTCCGTGGTTAGATTATGTGGATGTAGATGGGCCTTTGTTATTAAAGGTGGGCGAGCTTAAACAATTGAATTATGATTTTGGAAAAGTTACGTTTAAATAGATGA
>CANHJA010000121.1 GCA_947460795.1 Bacteroidota bacterium
ACTTAATGCAAAGCTAGCGAGTGCGGTTAGTCCATATCTAAAGAGTTGTATTCTTCCTCTTAATTGACTTTCTGTAAACACGATGTATCTATTGAAAATAAAACCTAATGGAAAGCTTATTGAAAAAGAAATAATTTGAGAAATGGTATGTGGTTTGAAAGGGTTTGTAAACAATAGAACATCATTTTCTTTAAAAATAAAATAATTTAAAAAGTTAAATAAACAAGTATCGATTACCACAATAGTGCCTCCACAAACCATATATTTAAATGTTTGTAAAGGAATAAATTTTAAAAAATCGAAATGAAAATATTCGATGAAAGATTGAATAGACTTTCTCACAGGACTACAAAAAAATTACTCTGTCGGAATGAAATGTAATTCCAACGTATTGTCTGTTCTACGAATCCAGAATTGTTTGTTATACAATTTTATAATGTTGTATTCAACAGTGCTATCAATGTTTCCAGAGAAATTTTTAGTAGTGATTGCTATTTTAGTATCATTGTCAAATAACTTCCACTCACCTGTTAAATTAGTAGCTTCTAACGTGGTCGTATTAATAATTGTGTTGATGTAGCTCTTGTTTCGGTAAAAAAAGTGTTTTTGTTTAGTGTAATATGGATCAGCAGATACGTTTACTCCATTTAACTGAGCACTTTCTATTCTCCAGTTATTAGCGATTCTAGCTTCTTTACTTCTTAAACTAATATTTGGACCTTCTTCATATTTTCTACAAGAAGTAATTGTGATCGCACCAATCATTAAAACGAACGCTAAATAAACAAGTTTTTTCATTTTTATATTATTCAATGGATAAAGATAAACAAATTTTATATATAAGTAAATTTTATTGATTTTATTATCTTAAATTTTTACGCATTTTCCAATTTGAAGTCAATGGTTTAATTGGTTCTGCGATATTTTGTTCTGCAACAAATATAGAAGTAGCCATGATTGCCGCCATTTGTTTTTCTTCTTCCGTAAAATTCAAAAGTAATTTAGAATCAAAATAATTGGCAATAAAATGCGTATCAAATTTTCCTGCTACAAAGGCTTCATGATTGATTGCCCAAATGCCAAAAGGCAAGGTAGTTTCGATCCCATTAATTCTAAAATCTTTAATTGCTTGTGTCAAATTTGCAATGGCCTTATTTCTGTCTTCGCCCCAAGCCACTAATTTTCCAATCATAGGATCATAGTAAATAGGAATGTCCATTCCTTCATCATAGCCATCATCCACACGAACATGCTCACCAGTTGGTCGTTTGTAAACAGTTAAACTTCCTGTATCTGGCATAAAATTATTTAAAGGATCTTCAGCACATATTCTCAATTCAATTGCATGTCCATTTATTTTTAAATCGGCTTGTGTAAAAGATAATTTCTCTCCTTTAGCAACAAGAATTTGCTGTTCAACCAAGTCAATGTTGGTAATCATTTCGGTTACACAATGCTCAACTTGTAAACGGGTGTTCATTTCTAAAAAATAAAAATTCAAATCATCATCTACCAAAAATTCTACGGTTCCCGCTCCATGATAATCACAAGCTTTTGCTACATTCACAGCACTTTCACCCATTGCTTTTCTAACTTCTGGCGTAAGGCAAGAAGAAGGAGCTTCTTCAACTAATTTTTGATGTCGACGTTGAATCGAACATTCTCTTTCGAATAAATAAACACAATTCCCATGCGTATCAGCTAATACTTGAATTTCGATATGTTTTGGCGAGCCTACATATTTTTCAATAAATACACTGTCGTCACTAAATGAATTTAAAGCCTCACTTTTTGCAGAATTTAATTGTTCCTCTAACTCCGATTCATTATTCACTAAACGCATTCCTTTACCACCTCCACCTGCGCTGGCTTTTATCAATAAAGGAAATCCTGTTTTTGAGGCTATTTCGTGCGCTTCAGCTACACTTAATATGGGTTTGTCGGTTCCAGGAACCATTGGAACTCCAAATTTTGTGGCAGCTTGTTTAGCCGCAATTTTGCTTCCCATGGTTTCAATAGAATAAGCCGTTGGCCCTATAAAAATGATGCCATTTTCTTTACACAAATTACTAAACGATGCGTTTTCACTTAAAAAGCCATATCCAGGATGAATGGCATCAGCACCTGATTGCTTTGCTACTTCTATTATTTTGTGGGCTAATAAATAAGATTGAGCAGATGGAGCTGGGCCTATTAAATAAGCTTCATCAGCAAATTTCACAAATGGCATGTTCACGTCGGCCTCACTGTAAACAGCAACCGTTTTTATACCCATCTTTTTTGCAGTACGCATAATGCGCAATGCAATCTCACCTCTATTTGCTACTAATATTTTGTTCATTCAAAATGATTTATTATTCAAAAGTCAACAAATATAAAAAGAAAGCAATGAATTGTAAATAGGATTTACCTTACTTGAAAAATTCTTTTCCACAATCTCATCTTTCTATAACATCTATTTAGTTGTTCATTTGATTAAAAATGATACATTTGTGAATAGTTTAACTAATTATGCATAAAATTTTAACACTGCTATTTGTATTAATGGCATCCAATTTGTTTGCTCAAACTGGAATTCTCAAAGGTAAAATTATTCATGAAGGAAGTAAATCTCCTTATTATGATGTAACCGTTACCTTACCCAAAGTAAAAATTGCGACGATTACCAGTGCAAATGGGGATTATTTATTTAGTAAGGTTCCATATGGCACTTATGACATGGTGATTTCTGCAGATGGAATCGAAGATGTTACGATGTCTGTTACTGTTTCTAACCCGGTGAATGAAGTAGAAATAGTCGAAATTAAATCTAAAGAAGCAGCGAGTGATACTTATCAAGGAGATAATTCTGCTGTGAATGTGGAAGATGCAGGTACCGAAGATGAAAATGCCGCAAGCTCTGCAGGTCAAAGTGTTTCGAGTGTATTAAATTCTTCAAGAGATCCTTATTTGTCGGCAGCTACATTTGGTTGGGGGCAATATTTTTTCCGTCCAAGAGGCTATGAAAACGACAATAATATGTTGTTTTTAAATGGAGTGCCAATGAATGATTTAGAAGAAGGAGGTGTTTTCTTCAACTCATGGAGTGGTTTAAATGATGTATTCAGAGGTAGAAGTCAAACATTAGGCTTAGCTCCCAACGAAGTAAATTTTGGGGGTATCGGACAAAATACCAACTTAGATGCATCGGCTTCAAATCAACGCAAAGGAACTCGATTTACGTATACTGCAACTAACCGTTCTTATAGAAATAGAATTATGTTGACACATAACTCCGGTTTGAATAAAAATGGCTGGGCTTATTCATTGTCTTTTTCAAAAAGATGGGCTTATGAAGGACCTATTGCCGGAACCTTTTACGATGCATATGGTTATTTCGGAGCGATCGAAAAAAGATTTAAAAGACAAGGTTTTAGCTTAATGCTTGTTGGTGCTCCTATAAGAAGAGGTAAAAATGGACCTGCTACACAAGAAGTGATTGATATTGCGGGTTCAAATTATTACAATCCAAACTGGGGTTATCAAAATGGGAAAGTTAGAAATTCAAGAATTTTAAAAACTCATCAACCGCTAATCATTTTATCGCATGATTATAAAATAGATAGCAAAACTACCTTAAACTCTGCAGTATCTTACCAATTTGGTGAAACCGCACAAACTGGTTTAGATTGGTTTAACAATGCGGATCCTCGTCCTGATTATTATAAAAATTTACCTAGTTATTATGAGTCTCAACATGAAAAAGATTCAATATTGAAAGATTTTGCTGAAGATCCTTCTAAATTACAAATTAACTGGGATCATTTTTATGAAGCAAACAGAAATAATGTGATTGGTGGAAACAAGCGCTCTGTTTACATCGTAAATGAAAATGTTGAAGCATCAAAAAAATTAAATGCAAATATTAATTTACAAACAGTGATTTCGAATCATGCAGTTTTTCATGCAGGGTTAAGTTATCAAAATCAAAACAATCATAATTTTCAACGAGTAGCTGATTTAATGGGCGGTCAATATTGGGAAAATATCAACCAATTTGCTTCTCGTACTTTCGGTAACGGCGGAGGATTTGACCAAAATGATTTAAAAGCAACCTCAACTATTGTAAAAGAAGGGGATTCTTATGGTTATGATTATAATATTCACTTTCAAAAAGCAAACCTATTTGTACAAGGAGTTTTCAATTATAATAAATTCGATTTCTTTGTAGCTGGAGAAATGGGGTACAATAATTTTTACAGAACAGGAAACTATCAAAATGGTTTATATGCAGACAACTCTTACGGAGATTCTAAAAAAATCAATTTCTTAGTAGGAAGAGCAAAAGGAGGCTTTACCTATAAATTAAATGGTAGAAATTATTTTTACATCAATGGTTCTACAGGAACAAGAGCGCCATTCGTTGATAATGTAATTGTTTCTGCTAGAACAAGAAATTCTGTAATTTCTAATCCAACGACAGAAAAAGTAAATAGCATGGAAGCAGGGTATTTATTGCGCTCTCCTAATATTAAAGCAAGGGTTACTTTTTTTGCTACAGATGTCCAAAATGCTACCGATATCAAAAGATATTATATCAGTGGCCCTGTAAACAATGTAGAAGTTAGTAATTCATTTGCAAATTTAGTGATGCAAGGTATTAATAAAAGATACACTGGTTTAGAGCTTGGTGCAGAAATAAAAGTGACACCAAGTTTGTCTGTTAATTTAGCGGCTGCATTTACTCAAGCATTTTATACAAGTCGCCCTTACAGTTATTTAAATGTAGATAATGACACCTCTGCTACTGCAGATAATCCGAAAGTATTTGATACATTATATATCAAAAATTATAACGTTCCTTCTGGTCCGCAAACAGCATTGCAAGCCAATTTAAATTATAGAAACAAACGTTTTTGGTTTGCAACTTTAACAGCGAATTATTTAGCGAACAACTGGATGGATTTTGCACCAAATTTAAGAACGACATCAGGAGTTGATAATGTGCCTTATGATTCTCCATTGTGGCATAGTTTATTAGATCAGAAGAAATTAAATAATGTATTTACTGTGGATGCAATGTTTGGAAAATCTTGGAAAGTAAACAAGTACTTGAAAAAAGTTCCTAGCAATTATTTCTTTAACATAAACATTGGTGTCAATAATATTTTAAATAACAAAGATATTCAATTATATGGATTTGAAAATTTAAGAACATCTCGATCAGAAAGAGATCAGAATACATTTGGACCTAAATATGCATATGCCTTAGGAACTACTTATTTCATCAACTGCGTATTAAGATTCTAAAAAATAAATTTAAAAAAAATAAAAACAGATAATATAAAAGATATGAAAAAAATAATTTTATCATCATCACTCGCCTTAATAGCATTATCTATGTTATTAATTACATCATGCGTAAAAAAAGACTTTGACGCACCTCCTGATAGTTCAACTTATGATCCAGGATTAGCTGTTAATGCTACCATTTGGCAAATTAAACAAATGTATGATGTCAATGCAGGTCCTGTAATGATTGAACAAGACTTGATTATTTCTGGTATTGTTGTAGCAGATGATCGTTCTGGTAGTTTTTACAAACAAATTATCGTGCAAGATAGTACCAGTGGAATTACAGTATTGATTGGTAAATCTTCCGGTTTATACAGTGATTATCCAATTGGTCGAAAAATTTACATTAAATGTAAAGGTTTATACGTTGGAGCGTATGGTGGATTTATTCAATTAGGTGGCATGCCAATTGCGCCATCAACTGATTTGACAGATATTCCATCTTCATCAATGAATAAATTCATTGTGAAAGCAAGTTATCCTCATCCAGTTGTGCCAATGAAAGTTTCATTGAATCAAATCTATTTTACTAAAGCAAGTCAAACTGCTCAACAAAGACAATGGTTAGGAACATTAATTCAAGTAGACAGTGCAGAATTTGTACAAGGTGAAGTAGGCATGGAATATGCGAGTGATCCAAATTTATCATCAGGAACAGATCGTAATCTTGAAGATTGTTTTGGAGGGACTATCATTTTAAGAAACAGTGGATATTCTAAATTCAGACAAGCAAAAATTCCTGGTGGGAAAGGATCTATTGTAGCCATTTATTCTACTTACGAATCTTCTACGAAAAAAACGCCTCAATTAATTCTTAGAGACACAACAGATATATCTTTCACTGCACCTCGTTGTGGTGGGGTTGTCATTTTACCACCAACTCCAGTTTCGATTGATAGCTTGCGTAAAATGTATGTAGGTTCAACTACAACAGCAGGCATAAAATTAGGCAATTTAAAAATTCATGGTGTGGTTACATCCAGTGTGTTGGATAGTAATATTTCTTCTACAAACTTGTATATTCAAGATGAAAGCAATAAAGGAATACTTATTTATTTCGGCGCTTCTCATGGCATGAAATTGGGTGATTCAATTGAAGTAGATTTAACAGGAGATTCATTAATTGTTTACAGAGAGACTTTAGAAATTAAAGCAAAAACAAATCAAGTAACAAAAATTTCATCAGGTAAATCGGTTACTCCTATTGTAGTTACTTTAGCAACATTAAATGCAGATTTAAGCAATGCAACATACAATCAACGACAATATGAAGGCGTTCTTGTAAAAATAATGGGTGCAACAATTACAGGAAGTCCAGCAACATATTCAGGGCCTTTAACTGCAGATAGAAGTAAAACAGTGACTGATGCAACTGGAACAATTACTATGTATACTTTGTCTAAAACTCCATATACTACAACTGCTTTGCCTGCAGGATCTGTAAACATTACTGCTATCGCAACTAAGTATCTTTCAACAAATCAAATTCAAATTAGAAATTTAAACGACGTTCAATAATTAAAACAATAAATTATAATAACATGAAAAAAATAATTTTAGCAATTTTAGCCATTACCTCAGTAGGTATTGCCAATGCACAAACACC
>CANHJA010000122.1 GCA_947460795.1 Bacteroidota bacterium
AAATTTATTTTACCAACGATTCCATTACGAAAGGCGATGATAAATTTACGTTTACACCCAGCAAAATATTTTTTCAAGTAAAAGAAGCAAAAGGAAATTTTCTACAAAAAGAAATTACCGAATCGGTTGAATTGTATTCCATGTCAGGTAAAAAAGTTGCCATTGTGCATTCATTAAACATTTTAACTACCCAACCGATTGCAGTTGATTATTTGATCGTTGCTCAAAAATGCCTGCCTACCAAAGATTGGGTAAATAATCATTTTAAAACGAAACAAATCATTGTTGACAATTCCATTCCATCTTGGAAAATGGATGCTTTAAAAGAAAATCTAATAGAAGTAAGCATTACTATTCATTATGTTTCCGATAAAGGGGCTTTTGTAATTGATTTATAAAGGACTGTAATTAGAAAAAAATAGTTTTCAGATGTCTGTAAAGAGTTATATAATTCAATTGGAGAGTTGGTTTTATCAATCCCACCCACTCCTAGCCCCTCCAAAGGAGGGGAAGTTTAGATTGATGTACATAATTTGAGTAAAGGTATGTATTATTTAAAAGTGGGAAATCAAACCAAGAAAGTGGTGGTGGAGTAAAAAAGTGTTTATCTTTTTATTGTAAAGCCAATTTGCTTTCATTAATTTTGCACGACTTTACATTATTTCTCAAATATTTTTCATGAACAAGAAAATTTCTGCTGCACTGATTTCCGTTTTCTATAAAGACGGATTAGAAACGCTTGTGCAAAAACTGCACGACCAAAACGTAACCATTTACTCTACAGGAGGTACTCAACAATTTATCGAGGCTTTAAACATTCCGTGTATTCCTGTTGAATCGGTTACCAATTATCCTTCTATTTTAGGTGGAAGAGTAAAGACATTGCATCCAAAAATTTTTGGAGGTATTTTAGGTCGTAGAAATTTGGAACAAGATTTGCAAGAAATGAAGGAATACGAAATTCCTGCAATGGATTTAGTTATTGTGGATTTATATCCCTTTGAAGAAGTATTAGCAGAGCAAATGCAAAAAGTATCCTCATTTGGAGGAGAGATCGAGGAGGCCTTAATAATCGAAAAAATAGATATTGGTGGCCCATCAATGATTCGTGCAGCCGCTAAAAATTTTAGCGATTTAACCGTGCTTGCTTCAAAAGAGGATTACCAAGTTTTAGAAACTATTTTATCAGCCCAAAATGGAGAAACAACATTAGACCAACGAAAATCATTTGCTGCAAAAGCATTTAAAGTAGTGATGGACTATGATGTTGCCATTTCAAATTATTTCAATGCGCAAACATCCCCTTTGCGTTATGGAGAAAACCCGCATCAATCAGCCAGTTTTACAGGAAAGTTACATGATATTTTCACTCAAATGCATGGCAAGGAATTGTCGTATAATAATTTAGTAGATGTAGATGCAGCCGTTCAATTAATTAATGACGCCTCTTCTAATTCTTCCAAAGGAGTACAACCTGAAATGGTATTTGGAATTATAAAACACACCAATGTTTGTGGCATCGCTTCAAAATCTACCTTAGTGGAAGCTTGGAAATATGCATTGGCTGGCGATCCTGAAAGTGCTTTCGGCGGTGTTTTAGTAACTAACGGAATCATTAATAAAGAAGTAGCAGAGGCTATTAATGAAATCTTTTTTGAAGTTTTAATTGCGAAAAATTTTGATGCAGATGCATTGGAAATTCTTCAACAAAAGAAAAATAGAATATTATTGGTATTGAAAGATGTGGAATTGCCATCAACATCAACCAAAACATTATTAAATGGAACCATATCTCAACAAGTTGATAAAGGCAATTATATAAATTGGAAAGAAGTTGGAGGAAGAGAAACAACGGCTTCTGAAAAAGAAGATTTAGTATTTGCTAATTTGATTTGCAAACATTTAAAATCAAATGCAATTGCATTAATTAAAAACAAACAATTGATTGGAAAAGGCTGTGGTCAAACTTCTCGAATTGATGCATTGCGACATGCCATTGAAAAAGCCAAGCATTTTGAATTTGATTTGAAAGGTGCTGTGTTAGCCTCCGATGCATTTTTCCCATTTGACGACTGCGTAAAAATTGCCCATGAAAATGGCATTGAGGCATTTATTCAGCCCGGAGGGAGCATTCGAGATAAAGACAGTATTCAATATTGTGTAGACAATGGATTGTCTATGGTTATTACTGAAATGCGTCATTTTAAACATTAATATTTAATTAACCACCGTCTTTTTAACATTATATAAAAGCATAAGTCTTATATTTGAATAACATAAAAAATAAATAATCATGTTTAAAAAAATAATTTTAAGTACTGTGTTCATTTTAGGTTCAACAGCCATATTTGCTCAAACACAAGAATTGCCAACTACTACAGTACGTGATATAAATGGAAAACAAATATCGTTTAATGAGGCATTTGAAAAAGGAAAAGTAACCTTGGTCAGTTTTTGGGCTACTTGGTGTATTCCTTGTAAACAAGAAATAAAAAATATAAAAGGGAAATTAGAAGGATGGAAAAAAGAAGTCGATTTTAATTATATGACGGTTTCTATTGATGATTCGAGAGCCACAGCAATGGTAAAAACGTATTCAAAATCTCAAGGTTGGACTTTTCCAGTTTTATTAGATCCAAACAGTGATTTGAAACGCTCCCTAAATTTTCAAAATGTTCCTTATACCATTATTGTAGATCAAAATGGAAAAATAATATACCAACACACTGGTTATGAAGAAGGAGGTGAAAACGAGTTGTTTGAAATGATAAAAAAATTAGCCAATACAAAATAATTCATACTCAATATACATTTTTAAAAGCTGACTGATAAAGTCAGCTTTTTTTATTGAAGTTTATTTACACAGTAATTCACACATATAGACAAGAGCATATTATTTTATTGGAAAATAATTTAAATCCTTTTAAAAAATTATAAAATCCCCTCTCGGATAATATCATGAATATGCAAGACCCCAGCATATTTTTGTTGGTCTAAAACAATTAACTGCGAAATATTATTAGAGCGCAACACATCCAATGCATGAACTGCTAATTCGCTTTGTTGAATTGTTTTAGGCAATGGGTTCATAATGTCTTTTGCCGTGGAGGATTTAATATCTAAATCTTTTTCCAACATTCTTCTAATATCACCGTCTGTAATAATACCGGCTAATGTTCCATCTTCATTGAGCACCGCTGTTGTACCCAATCGCTTCGTTGTAATTTCAACGATGGTATCTTTTAAATTCGTATTGGTGAAAACTTTTGGCATTTCATTTTTAGAACTTAAATCCTGCACAAGTAAATATAATCGTTTGCCTAAGGCTCCACCTGGATGATATTTAGCAAAGTCTTTTGGTGCAAATCCTTTCAATTTTAGTAAGCAAACAGCAAGTGCATCACCCATTACTAATTGAGCTGTAGTGCTGCTTGTAGGTGCCAAGTTATTAGGACAAGCTTCTGCATCCACAGTAGAATTAATAATATAATCGGCTTGTGTTGCCAAAAATGAATGCACATTTCCGCACAATGCAATTAAAGGATTGCCAAAATTTTTTATTAATGGAGTCAAGACTTTTATTTCTTCACTTTCGCCACTTTTTGAAATGATCATCGCCACATCGTCATTTTGCAACATGCCTAAATCACCATGAATCGCATCGGCTGCATGTAAAAAAATAGAAGGTGTTCCTGTGCTATTTAAAGTAGCTACTATTTTTTGTGCAATAATGGCACTCTTCCCAATGCCACTAATCACTAATCGGCCTTTGCTTTCGTGAATCGTTTTCACAGAAGCTAAAAAATCATCATCTATAAATGATTTTAATTTATCTATCGAAAGGGCTTCGATGGAAATTGTTTCGAGGGCTGTTTCAAAAATTAATTCTTTGTTCAACTTGTCTTTATTATTTAGCAAATGTAATTACCATTTTGCAATTTTAAATGTTTGTGTTTGTGTACCTATTTTTAGGGTCAATAAATAGATGCCTGTTTGCAATTTTTCAGGAGAAATAGCTAAGTTTTTTGACGATCTAAAGAGTTCCTTTGCGATTGTTTTTCCAGTCATGTCAGTAATTACATAACTCCCATTTGTATAATTTGGAAATAATATCGAAAGTGAATTTTCCCCTTTTGCAAAACCCATTGTATTGACCAATTGGCATACAGGAGAATTTTGAATTTCAGCTATTGAAACAGGCAAGCAATTTGAATTTAAAATATTTCTAAGTTGAAAATGAGCGCAAATATTTGGTGTATTCATTCCGTTAAACAACAGTGTATCTGCTTTTAAAACATACATTGCAGCTTCAGGCAATGTGGTATTATTTGTAAAAAAATGCAATGATTCAAGCATTAATTGGTCGGTTATAAAATTCCCTAAATTGGTAGAGATTGCACTCATTGCGCTGTTCCAAATTTCTCCAAGTTGATACATGTCATTGGTGGTTCCATAATTTCTAGTTGTATTTGCTATTCTTCCGGTCCAAAATGAATTATGACCATCCCAACTAAACATATTTTCCCAGTTATAGGTATTCAAACTTCTTGAGTATGATGTAGCAAAATAATCTGCCACACCTTCATCAAGTCCTGCACGTTCATTGCTAAAATTGTCATTGCCATTTGCACTCCAACTAATTCCATGACAATATTCATGAATAATTACATCTGCATCTTCTGCATCATCCACGCCACCGGTTCCAAAACTCAAAGTAGGATTACCGCCATTGCGAACAAACACGGAATTATCGGTACCAAATTGCCCATGTGCGTCAGCAGTAATTCCATCTGTTAATAAAGTATCGTAGCCAATAGAGGCAATATAATTTTGAAATTGTGTGATGTGATACACTATGTTGCATTCTTCAAAACCAGGTTGATTTCGTGTGAAAATAAAATTGGGTGTTGTATTGGTAGTCGGTAAAATATTTGGGCTTTCGAAATCTTCAATTCGGACAAATCCATTTTCTAATAAAAATAGTTGACTGCTGTCATTGAATGAAATTGGCAAGTTTACGGTAAAGTAAGCATTGTTTATCCAAGTATCATTTACATCATTATTGTCAATATAAATGCCTCCATACTGTTTGTTTAAGGTAGTTAAAGGATCTGGTTTAAATACTTTAGCTGCAACAAGCGTATCTTTCAATAAATGTCGAGCATAATTTATTTCTTTTAAAATAGCACCATCCAAACCTATTAAAATTGCCTCATCAAACGATTTATTCCATGCAGTTAGTTGTAAAACAATTTGGGGCTTTTCGTTTTCTAAATAAATTTGATATTGTTTTGATTTCAAAAATCGAATATCATTCCATTTTGATAAAATTGTTTCGTCTATATTTTTTTTACTCCATTCATTCAGCTCATTTTCTACAGTATAATTTTCTAAAAGAGAAAGATAAGGGCATTCTTTTTTTACAGAGAGGATATTAAAATTTTCATCCAATGAAATTTTAATTGTATGGTTATAGATGGGCAAATTTTGATAATAAACAGCGAATAAAAAATGTTTTGTACGTTTTGTGTTTTTTGAAAAAGCCAATTCTAGAGAAATAGTTGGTTGATTTAAATCATCCAATTCGTCAATCAAAAATTGTTTAATTCCTTCGATAGATTTGTTTTCTAATTTTTTATTAATCGAATATAATTGGGCATTTAAGGGAATTGTAAAGAATAATAAAAAGCCTAAAATAATTATTTTCATGATTTGAAGTTACGAAAATAAATATTAAATTTTTTCAATTTCGAGGCGATGTTTTTTTCCTACAAATACAAACATACAAATTGCACCTAAGGTAGCATATAGCATGTCTGATTGCGTGTCCCAAACATATCCTTGTGTACCCAAAAATGCATCAGCAGATTCTCCGGTGCTTATGGCTACGCCCCATTCTAAAAATTCATATAAAACAGAAATTGCCATACAAATAGATACTGTAAAAACAGGTAGCCAAGTTTTATTGAGTAAAATATTTTTTCTAATTAAAATTTCACTTGTAATTATTGCTGGTACAAATCCTTGCGCAAAATGTCCAACTTTATCGTAGTTATTTCTGTCTTGATGAAGCCAATCTTTAAGGGTATCAAACAAAGGAACTTCAGCATAAGTGTAGTGGCCACCCACAAATAAAATGTAGCAATGAATCAAAATAAAAATATAGGCGAAGTTTGTAAATTTAAAACGCGAGTAAGTAAAAACCATTGCACCAAAACCAATGAGTGCAGGGAAAACTTCCATTAGCCAAGTAAAATAATCTTTAGGTTGAATGGCGGAGATACTGAATCCGATCCAAAAAAATACTGTAAATAGTAGGTGTAATTTTATTTTCATATGATTTACATTTGTCCCAGCACTATTCTTTCATTAACATAAAAAATTTAAATTCAACCCCACCTCTGTTTACGGTGATTGCCGTTTCTTTTTCTTTGTTTGATTTTTTAATTGCTTCTATATAATCGTCAAAATCAATAATTATAAATTCTCCAATTTTAGTAATAATATCCCCTGCTTGAAGCCCAGATTTATTAGCTAATTTGTACGGGATACAACCATCAATTCGGATACCATTTTCATTAAAAGAAAAATCGGGTAAAATACCTACATCCACTTTTAGTTTTTGAATTTCAGGTAAAATATCAAACGTTTCATTAAACGATAATTTTGTTTGGCTATTTATTTCTTTTATTGAATTAAATATATAATTAGAAACCTCTAAAATGCTATTGTGAGAAACTACAGTAGGCTTGTCATTGGTGGTTAAATAGTCTATTCCACAACCCGTACTGAAATTTAAAACTGGAATATTTTTTGTATAAAAAGAAGTATAATCCGAAAATCCATATCCAGAGGAATCAATATTTAATTTCAAATTGGATGTATTTGCTTGATTTAAA
>CANHJA010000123.1 GCA_947460795.1 Bacteroidota bacterium
TTGGTGGAGTTAAAGATGTTTGTGTTCAAAATGATACCGCTTTAATTTGTGAATCAGATGATTCAAAAGCGTTTAGCACAGAGCTTTTAAAAATTATTGAGCATTATGATTTAAGATTCACGATGGGACTAAATGGTAAAAAATATGTTGAAAAAAAATATGATAAAAACAGATTGGTAAATGATATGCGAACGCTTTACTATGAACTTTTAAAAGAAAAAAATGTACAATTTTAATTTTCTTTTTTGATTACTTTTGTCAAATGAATATTCTTCTTACTGGTGGTGCAGGCTTTATTGGATCCAACTTAACAAAATCGTTGTTAAATGACGAACGAGTTTCAAAAGTTCGGGTTTTAGATAATTTTTGCACAGGTTATCGTCAAAATTTACATGATGTAATCAATCATCTAAAATTCGAATTAATGGAAGGGGATATTACTGATTTTTCAACATGCGAAAAAGCTATGATTGGTATGGATTTAGTGAGTCATCAAGCAGCTTTAGGATCTGTTCCTCGCAGTATTATTGATCCAATTAATTCTAACAATACCAATATTGGGGGTACATTAAATATTTATACTGCAGCAAAGCAAGCCAATATTAAAAGAATTGTTTATGCAGCATCTTCATCCACTTATGGAGATAGTGAATCCTTACCAAAAGTTGAAAATATTATTGGAAGGCCTTTGTCTCCTTACGCTGTTACTAAATTTGTGATGGAACTTTATGCAGATGTATTTGCAAAAACATATGACATGGAGTTTATTGGATTGCGCTATTTTAATGTATTTGGTCCTCATCAAAGTCCGAAAGGAGCTTATGCAGCAGTTATTCCATTGTTTATGGATGCTGTATTAAATAATGAAGCACCCACCATGAATGGAGATGGAAGTTATAGCCGTGATTTTACATTCGTTCAAAATGTAGTACAAGCCAATATGAAAGCACTTTTTACAGATAATAAAGAAGCTGTGAATCAAGTTTATAACGTAGCTTTTGGAGAAAGTACAACCTTAATTCAATTATTTAATTACATTAAAGAAGTAGCAAATTCATCCTTGGAGCCAACATTTGGACCTTTTAGAAAAGGAGATATTCCACATAGCTTGGCTAATATTGACAAAATAAAAACCTTGTTAAATTACAATCCTACGATTTCTGTAAAGGATGGTTTAAAAATTGCTTTTGATTGGTATAAAGAAAATAGACATTTTTACAATCAATAAAAAAAGCCGTTTCATTTGAAACGGCTTTTTATTTTAAAAGAAAATGCCTTAAAAATTATAACGAATTGCTATAATTAAATTTATACCAGCTGCACTCATGCCGGATGCAAAATATCGATAGTTCTTATCCAAAATATTTTCAACTCCCAATTGCATTTGAGTGTGTTTTTCCACAAAAAACCCGGCTCTAAAATTTACTGTAAACCAACTTGGTGTTCCTGAAGGTGTAGCATATTGAATATTATCTTCTCCATTTGGATTATAATCGATCAATCGTTTTTTACCATTATAAATACTGTAAAATTCTCCATACCATTTCTTATGATCATACTTAATGCCTAAACGACCAGTTACAGGAGGAATATGGTCTAGAGGAATTAAAATGCTGTCGCTGTTGTATCTTCCAAAAGTATAATTGGTAGAACCCGACAAAGTAAAATGATTCATTGGTCGATATGTAAATGAAATACCACCACCATAAATAAATGCTTCCGATTTATTTTGACTGGCATAAACAGCCGTTAATTGACCATCATAAAAAGCTGAATCTTTTCCATTAAAGGTAAACTTATCTGTAACAATTGCATTTTTTAAAAGGGTATAAAAACCATATGCATTTAACTCTAATTTGCCATCATTATATTGAAATCCCGCTTCAAAATTTTGTGTAATTTCTGGTTTTAAATTTACGTTAGGAACAATTAGGCGTTGACCACTTACCGATTCAAATACTTTAGTCATATCATCAAAGTTTGGAGAACGAAAGCCTGTTGAATAATTTAATGTCATTCTTAAATCTGATGATGGCATATATGCCACACCCAAATTCCCTGTCAATGATTTATTTTTTTGCTTTAAATCACTAAAAGGCAATTTAAATTGAATAGACGTATCTAATAAAGTAGAATGTAAGGTGTTGTAATTAAATCGCAACCCTTCATTAATAACTACTTTCCCATTATCTAATTTTAGAGTGTGTTGTGCAAATAAACCAAATAAATTCATGTTGTTTTTCCCATCAGGATAACGAGTGTCAATTTTTGTTTCAAGACCTGTAACGATATCTTCTTTGAAAGCGGTAGATTTCAAATTATTCAACTGCCCATCTGTGCCTATTGTTAACTCATGTTTATTGTCCTTGTGACGAAAAGCAACGTTGTATCCAAGCACATTTATTTTTTCGTCTCTATGATTCAGGGCTGCTTTTTTATACCCTCTGTTATGTCGACTTTCATTCACATATTGATGACTTATCGTTGCAGTTACATCGTTAAAAAAACCTTTTAAATCAAAGGCATCAAATTGATAGGCTAACAACGTTCTTGTTTGTGGACCATAATACCATGTTGCATTTTTAGCAATCCCTGCAGCAGTTTCAGATAGTCTATCATATCGTGGAATGTTAGATGAATTTGAATATTGAATATTGACTCCATGACGAATATTTTTCGTCGGAGTGAAACTAAATTTTTGTAAAATATCCAATTGTTTATATCCAGTAGAAACTTGTTTGTAAGGATCAGTATTAGCTAACATGGTATCTGTATTATTAACCCTCGCCACAATAAAAGGTTTCTTCCATAATTTCATAATAGAATCTACCCCATTTTTACCTTGTACCAAATCTCCAAAATCTGAAAAGGTAATATTTGTGTACGAAGCAAATTTCTTTGTGCCTAAATGAATGCCAATGTTTCCTGTTTTTTCTTGATTTGCGGTAGAGTATCTCATCAAAGCATTTGCACCAGTTAATTTAAGTCGCTTGGATTTTCCAAATTTAGGATCTTTCGTTTTTAATACAATAACGCCGCCTAATGCATCGCTACCATGTATGGTGGAAGCAGGGCCATTTAATACCTCCAATTGCTCGATCGAATTATTATCGACAGTAATGATATTTTGCAAATGCCCAGCTCTGTAAATGGCATTGTTCATTCGTATACCATCAATATTTAATTGAATTCTACTTGCTTCAAAACCCCTAATTACAGGACTTCCTCCTCCTTGCTGACTTTTTTGTACAAATACTTGTCCGGTGTTAGTTAATACGTCTGCCGTATTTTGAGCATTCATTTGAGCAATTTCTTTTTGAGAAATAACATCAATTTTTTGTACAATATTTTTTTTCTTCTCTGCAAATTTGTTGCCAGAAATCACCACTTGATTCAATTGAATATTTTTAATAGAATCAAGCTCTTGCTTTTGTGCAATAGTAACTTGCGTGTACAATGCGCTTATAGAAAGAATAATAATTTTTTTCATTGTAAAAATTTAGAGAACATCGGATGAAGATTAGTATGATGAAACACAATGATTAATCATGAAATAAAAAAACCCCTAAAGAGGGGTTTTTGTGGTGTGAGAGGGATTTGAACCCCCGACACATGGATTTTCAGTCCATTGCTCTACCAACTGAGCTATCGCACCTTTTAATTGGGATTGCAAAAATAACAATTAATTGCAATTTGCCAATTATTTTTTTCTAGAATATAAAAACAAGTGAAATTAGTTTGCAAATTCACTCATAAATTTAATTCTCATCAGTCTAAATTGTTCTTCACTTAAACTATTTTCTTTTAGTATGTCTGCCGCTTCATCTATATTTCCACTTTCACTGGATTGAAAAAAGTCAATCATATCTTCTTGATCATATTCATCCACAAAATCATCAATACAATATTCTAAATTTAATTTAGTACCGCTTGATACAATGGTTTCCATTTCTTTTAATAAATCAACTAGTTTTAAATCTTTCATTTTAGCTATGGTTTCCAACGCAATTTTTTTATCAATGTTTTGAATGATAAAAACTTTTAAACCGCTTTTATTCACCACGCTCTTCATCACAAACTCATCTACTTTTTCAATGTTGTTTTCTTCAACATATGTAGCAATTAACTCAACAAATTTTTTACCGTATTTAATCGCTTTTCCTTTACTAACACCTTGAACATTTTCCATTTCTTTCATAGAAGTAGGATAATTAGTAGCCATATCTTCTAAAGAATTTTCTAAAAAAACAACAAATGGAGGCACATTGTGCTGTTTTCCTACTTGTTTGCGAAGTTCTTTCAACATGTCCAATAATACAGGGTCCAATGCAGTAGAAGCACCATTGCCACCATTGCCACCTACTTCTTCATCATCACCATCTGCATTTTCAAATTTGTGATTTAAGGATAGTTTTAATGAGAATGGTTTTTTCAAAAAGGCTTTTCCTTTGTCTGTTAATTTTAACAAACCGTATTCTTCAATATCTTTTCTGATTAAATCTTCCACCATCATTTGTCGAACTAAAGAAAACCAAAAATGTTCGTCCATTTGGAAGTGAGCACCCATGCTAAAACATTTTAATTTATCATGTTTATATGCTTGTATTTGTGTGTTAGTTCGACCTAAAACAATATTGATAACATAATCAATTCCAAACATCTCTTTAAGTTCCTTTATGGCAACTAAAACAGTATGAATCGTATCTTTTACTTCTATTTTTTCTTTAGGATGCAAGCAGTTATCGCACATGCAATTGCATTTATCCGCATTGTATTCTTCACCAAAATAATGCAATAACACTTTACGTCTACAAATGGCACTTTCTGCATAGGCAACTGTTTCACCTATTAATTGTGCACCCATTTCCCGTTCTGTCAACGGTTTGTCTCGCATTAAATGTTCTAATTTTTGAACATCTTTGTATGAGAAATAAAGTAAACATTTCCCCTCCAATCCATCACGGCCTGCGCGACCTGTTTCTTGGTAATAATTTTCAATTGATTTTGGAATATTGTAATGGATAACAAAACGGATATCTGGTTTGTCTATTCCCATACCAAAGGCAATAGTAGCAACAATAACATCTACATCTTCATGTAAAAATTGATCTTGTCTGTCAGCCCTTGTTTTACTATCTAAACCCGCATGATAGGCTACCGCACTGATCCCATTTGCAACCAGTATTTCTGATAAATCTTCAGTTGTTTTTCTATTTAGGGTATAAATAATTCCACTTTTCCCTCTATTTTGCTGAATAAACTTAACAATTTGTTTTACAGTATGATCTTTTTTTCCTTTTGGAACAATTTCGTAATATAAATTGCTTCTATTAAATGATGATATAAAGACATTGGCTTTATTTAAAACTAAGTTCTTTACAATATCATCTTGCACTTTAGGGGTTGCTGTGGCAGTTAGTGCAATTACTTTTAAATCAGGATTTATGGTGTCGATAATTTCTCTAATTTTTCTGTACTCTGGTCTAAAATCATGGCCCCATTCAGAAATACAGTGTGCCTCATCTACCGCAATGAAAGAAATATTTAATTCTTTTAAAAAAGCAACATTTTCTTCTTTAGTTAAAGTTTCCGGAGCTACATAAAGCATTTTGGTTCCGCCTTTCGATAAATCTTCTTTTACTTTTTTAATTTGCCCTTTATTTAAAGATGAATTTAAAAAGTGAGCAACATTTTCAATTTCACTGTAACCTCTTATTAAATCTACTTGATTTTTCATCAACGCAATTAAAGGAGATACAATGATAGCCGTTCCTTCGCTCATTAATGCAGGCAATTGATAACACAAAGATTTCCCACCTCCAGTAGGCATAATAACAAATGTATCATTGCCTCCTAAAATACTCTGAATGATTTTTTCTTGATCCCCTTTGAATTTATCAAATCCAAAATTCTCCATTAATGCGCCTTTTAAATCTATTTTATTAACGCTTTTTACTTTTGCCATAAAACTATTTTATATCCCCTAAAAGTGTACATGTTTTTTATTTAAAGCTATGTAACTCCTAATTTAATTCTTTATTTCTCAATATGCAACAATTGTGCATATATTTTGGTTCACGAAGGTAATTTAAACAAAATAGAAAACCGTTTAATAAGACGTTAAAAAGAAATCATTTTTTTACACTTCAATGGAGGAGGTTTATGTATTTTTTCACAAAAAAATCTATATTTCTTTATGCTTTATTCGGATATTTGACAAAATGAAAAAACTATTTTTCTTCCTTATTCTCATATTTTGTACCAATGTATTTTTTGCGCAGGATCAGCTCATCAATGTTGCAAAGCAATATTTTTTAGCAGGTGATTTTGAAAAAGCAGCGGCAACATATAAGCAATTGGTTATTTACAATGAAGATAATCCAGAAATTATAGATGCTTATATTCAATCATTGATAGGGATTAAAGATTTTACTTCAGCTGAAAAATTTATAAAAAGCCAGTTAAAAAAGAAAAATAATCCATCGAAATACAATTTTTTATTGGCTAAAGTATACAAGGAACAAGGTGAAACCAAAAAATCAACAAAAATCATCAATGGAATCATTGATGATTTAAAACCTTTACAAGAAGAAATCAAATCGACCGCCAATTTATTTGAAAAAGCCAATATGCTGGATGACGCCATCAAAGTGTATGAAAAAGGAAAATTATTAAATAAAGACAATCCATATATTTTTGCAGAAGAGTTGGCATTGTTATACGATAAAAAGGGGGATGCAAACAAAGCAACTAATTGCCTTTTGGATGTTTATATTTCGAATGGAGACAAGTCGGAAGATGTAAAATCGGCTTTGTTGCGCATTTTGAATAAGCCCGAAAAAATAGTTGCTTTTAAGACGTTAGTTTCAAAAAA
>CANHJA010000124.1 GCA_947460795.1 Bacteroidota bacterium
AAAAAATATATGAGACTTAAAACGAGTACAATGCAATCGATGTAAAAAGTTCTTATTTCATCCATTCATGCTTCTGTAATGAATAACATGTAGAGTCTTCATTTTTGCCATCCACATTATAATCTTCTCTCATAATTCCTTCTTTCGTAAATTGATAGTGTTGTAATAATTTTAATGAGGGAGTATTGTTATCATCAATTAAGGCTTGTATTCGATGTAAATTCAAATGAGCAAACCCATAATCTAAAACAAAAGCAAGAGCTTCTTTCATGAATCCTTTTTGTTTGTATTCATCTTTTCTCAATACATAAAATAATTCTGCGCGGCGGTGCGATGCATTCCAAGTATGAAAACCACAATCGCCCATAGGTTCGTTGGTTTCTTTGTTGACGACTAAAAAATAAAATAATGAAAGACGATGCGTTTCTACCCCTTTTTCATGTATCTCCAATATAAATAAATAGCCTACTTCGTCTAAACAAAAGTAGGTCATAATTTCTTCTTTCGATTTCGACTTAAATATGTCATGAATAAAAGAAGGCGTAATTGCTTTTAATAACAAACGAGGAGTTTCTATGATTGTAGCATGTTGCATGTTTATTTATTTTAATTAGAAGTTGCCCAATGTAAAAAAAATAGCACAAAATAATAAATTACTTTGTGCTACTCATTTTTAAAAGTTTTCTGTACAAATCTTACAAATCAAATTTAATACCTTGAGCCAATGGCAATTTGTTGGTATAGTTAATCGTATTTGTTTGTCTTCTCATGTATACTTTCCAAGCATCAGAGCCACTTTCACGACCTCCACCGGTTTCTTTTTCACCACCAAATGCACCACCAATTTCGGCACCACTGGTTCCAATATTAACGTTGGCAATGCCGCAGTCACTTCCTGTTTGAGAAAGAAATTGTTCTGCTTCACGTAAATTAACCGTCATGATCGCAGATGACAAACCTTGAGGAACATCATTTTGCATGGCAATGGCTTCATTCAATGTTTTGTATTTCATGATGTATAAAATTGGAGCAAAAGTTTCGTGTTGAACAATTTTAAAACTGTTTTTTGCTTCTATCACACAAGGCTTAACATAACATCCACTTTCAAAACCTTTCCCTTTCAATACACCTCCTTCTACTAATATTTTACCACCTTCTACTTTAGCTGTTTCTATTGAATTCAAGTAGGCTTGAACGGCCTCTTTATCAATCAATGGACCTACATGATTTTTTTCATTTAAAGGGTCACCAATTTTTATTTGCTTGTATGCGTTCACTAATTTTTCAGTGAATTTTTTATAAACTTTTTCATGAATAATTAATCTGCGAGTAGAAGTACAACGTTGTCCAGCAGTACCAACGGCTCCAAACACGGCTCCAATTAATGACATGTCTAAATCTGCATGTTCAGAAATTATAATCGCATTGTTGCCACCCAATTCCAATAAGCTTCTACCCAAACGTTCACCCACAGCAGCACCCACGGCTTTACCCATTCTTGTGCTTCCGGTAGCTGAAATCAACGGCATGCGTTTGTCGCGGCTCATCCATTCGCCCACTTCACGACCACCATTAATGATGCAACTTACCCCTTCAGGTACATTGTTTTTCTTCAATACGTCTTGGATAATATTTTGACAAGCCAAAGCAGTCAATGGTGTTTTTTCACTTGGTTTCCAAATACATACATCTCCACAAACCCATGCTAACATTGAGTTCCAACTCCAAACAGCTACTGGAAAATTAAAAGCAGAAATTACACCTACAACACCTAATGGATGATATTGTTCATACATTCTATGTCCAGGGCGCTCACTGTGCATTGTTAAACCATGTAATTGGCGACTTAAGCCCACTGCAAAATCACAGATATCAATCATTTCTTGTACTTCACCTAAACCTTCTTGTAAGCTTTTACCCATTTCAAAACTTACTAATTCGCCCAAAGGTTGCTTGAATTTGCGCAATTGATCACCCATTTGACGAATTACTTCACCACGTTTTGGGGCAGGTACCAAGCGCCATTCTTCAAATGCTTTTTGTGCAGTTTTTACTACTTTTTCATAGTCATTTTTAGTTGTAGAGTATACAGAAGCTATTAACTTGCCATCCACTGGAGAATAGCTTCCCAATTTTTCTCCTTTCGATTCAATCCATTTTAAACCAGTGCTAGTGCCCGAATTTAACTTATTTACTTTAAGTTGTTTTAATACCTTTTGCATGAAAATTTAATTTTTTGAGATGGCAAAGATAGTATTCATGGCTAATTATATCGTACTAAATATCTTTAAATTTAAGCGTGGGAATTCGATATAAATCCTTCTTTTATTTTATTCTTGATATTGCAAATAAATCGACTGAAATTAGTTTATACAATCCAAGGTAAGATTGAGTAAGTTAAGAATTTGGTAACTTTTAATCACTATTTGGTTGTTTTTAATGAGTATTTGGTGGTTTTTTGTGAAAATAATGTGAAAGTAGACGATTTTTGAGGTGTAAATTATTGAAGTATCAAAAGTTCTTTTACATTTGTGTTAACAAAAAGACATTACATTCAACAAACTGATTATAAACGTTTTAATAAATAACTACTACTTAAAAAAGCTGCCTTCAAAAGCAGCTTTCTTTATTTTATATGAGTGTTCATATTATGCATTTTTTAAAACGGCAATATCCAGTTTATTCATTTTTAACATCTGCTGCATGGCACGTTGCCCATTCGTGGGATTGCTAAATATATCTCCCAATTCTTCTGGAACTACTTGCCATGATAGGCCAAATTTGTCTTTTAACCAACCACAGCGACTTTCTTGTCCGCCATTAGATGTTAATGCATTCCAGTAATAATCAATTTCTTCTTGATCTTTGCAGGTAATTACAAATGAAACAGACTCATTAAACTTAAATTGTGGTCCTCCATTGAGACCCATAAACAACATTCCATTGACTTCAAACATAACCACCATAAGGTTTGCTGAAATTATTTTAGAATTTTTAAATATGGTGCAATAATAATCTGCCGCTTCTTTTGCGTTGCCATCGAACCAAAGGCATGTGTGGATGGGTTTTATCATATTTATTTTTGTAAATTATTTTCTTTCATCTTAAACTCCACTATTTTTTTAATGAGATCGATAGGCAAAGGTTTGTCGTGAGGAAATTGGACAGCCCCTTTTGAGTTTTTATATTCTGAAATTTCATTTTGAAAATTCGCAATGCCTGATGCACCCGGGTAAAAACCAATATGGTTTTTGTATCCTGCAAAATGGACTAAATTTTTCTTTAAGTAGAATGTTGGAATGCCATAAGCAATTTTTTCGATGGCATTGGGAGCACATTCTAAAATAGTTTTTCGCAAGATTTGCAATTTTTCTTGCACATCAGCAGGAAAGTGTGCAATATGCTCGTCAATTGTTGTAAACTTTTCCATTTCTATTTATTGAAATTTTTATTTTACTTTAGGAAGTAATATTGAATTTATAGCAATATAAAATGTACAAATTGAAATCAAGTTGCTTAATGAGATAATTATTGAAATTTAATATTGCTCACTTTCATTTGGAAAGTCTTTATTTTTCACATCTGTGATAAATTGTTTAGTGGCATTAAAAATTTGTTCATACATGTTTAAATATCGGCGTAAAAAGCGGGGGTTAAATTCTTTATTAATGCCAAGCATATCATGCATCACTAAAACTTGCCCATCTACATGCATGCCTGCACCAATGCCAATAATTGGTATTTTTATTTCCTCAGCGACCCTTTTCCCTAGTGCTGCAGGAATTTTTTCTAATACAATGGCAAAGCAACCAGCTTCTTCTAATAATTTTGCATTTTTTACTAATTGCTCAGCTTCTTCTTCTTCTTTAGCTCGAACCGTATAGGTTCCAAATTTATAGATGCTTTGAGGGGTTAATCCTAAATGACCCATTACTGGAACTCCTGCAGAAATAATTCTTTTTACCGAATCAATAATTTCTTCACCTCCTTCCATTTTAATAGAATGTGCACCGGCTTCTTTCATGATTCTGATCGCACTGTTCAAAGCTTCTTTAGAGTTGCCTTGGTAGGAACCGAAGGGTAAATCGACCACTACTAAACTTCTTTTTACAGCTCGTATAACGGATGATGCATGATAAATCATTTGGTCTAACGTAATAGGCAACGTGGTTTCGTGTCCGGCCATCACATTACTTGCACTGTCTCCCACTAATAAAATATCAATGCCAGCATCATCTAAAATAGTAGCCATCGAAAAATCATAGGCAGTTAACATTGAAATTCGTTCGCCACGTTGTTTCATCGCTAGTAAAACATGCGTAGTGATTTTCTTGAATTCTTTGTTTTCGTTGTACGTACTCATTTATGTTTTCAGATTAGAAAACAAATGTAGTCAATAAATTAAAATAAAAAAGGCAATTGTTTCTTACTGTATTCGTATGAAAAGAGTTGATTTATTGTCTTCATCACTCAATAAAATAATACGCAATCTCGCTTTCGTTTTTTTATCGATGTCTGTGTATTCAGTATCTCGAACTTCTCCATTGAAATTGTCATATTCTTTTTCTCCAGATCGATCATCGCTGTCCCAGCTAGAACCTAAGCATGCTTCAATATCAGCTTGAATATTGTCATAGTCAATCATTAAATCTTCATAGCTTAAAGATGTTTTAATTTCAGCGATAAAAGTTCTTTCGTTATTATACCAGTTCAAATAGTTCTTTTTAGCTCCTTTTAATTTAAACTTTGAATCGTTTATTTTTTTAGTAGCATTGGTTTCATTTCCTTCTATGGATTTGAAATTTTTATCATTCGCAATTTTTAATAATTGATTTATTTGACTGCAAAAATCTTTCGATGCTTTTGAAACGACTTTCTCTTCACTTTCTTCTTTTTCTATATTTTTTTTGGTTGTTTTTGATTTTGCATTTGGTTTTTCCCCATCTTCTATTTCCTCATCCTCTTCTATAATTTCTTTTTTAGTATTTGTTTTTGGCACATGAATGATTTCATCCGTTTTTTGTTCAACTACAGGTGCGGGTTTAACTTCTTTTACTTCATTTTTAATCGGTTCTTGGGTTGCTATAATCTCTTCTTTTTTAGTTGCCGTAGCAATGGGTTTATTTTCCGAATTTTTATAATTTGCTACAAGTTTAGTTAAGTTACTTGCAAATGCATTGCTATTCATTTCATTTCCAAAAAAGAAAGAAGCCACATTCATTTGAGTAACTTGGGTACTGTTTTTTATTAATGTAATGCAGCCATTTTGGTCTTTACAACTAATGTCAACACTGTAACCTTCTGTATTTTTAGTTACTTTTATATTGCCAACTTCTGCCAGTTTAAACCGTTGCATAATGCCATCTTGCGTTTGCTCAATACTGCCAGTTTTTTCATAAAAATTAAATGGGTTATATGAACCTTCTACCGTGGCATTGATATTTCTAACCAATTCAGCCGAGTTATTTTGAGCATTTAAAAACTGAAAATTAAAAAAGAATAGAAGAATAAATAATAGAGTCGTCCGCATTTTTTATTTTTTACTATTACAATATTAAGTAAAAGTATGTTGAATGTTGAATTTTGAATGTTGAAATATCAAAAATAATAAATTTAGTTTTGTAAAACTCCTATCTCAAATATCTCATCTATATGTTAATATACCACAAAATCCGTTGTGCAAAATCACCCCATTGAGCAGTGCTTTCTTTAATGGACTTCGTCAATTCGGCCATTGTTTTTTCTGTTCCTTTTGATGGAGCTTCAATTATTTTTTCATCTGCAATAAAATTGTCCACTTGCGTGGCAAAATAGGTGATGTTTAATCGAGGCATTACAATTCCTAAAACCATACCCGGTAATCCATTGAAACTTTCGGGTCCGCCATTGGCAATAATGGCATCAGAGTAATAAGCAATCACATATACAGAATCCATAATAATAGTTTCGGCTCTTCTGCAACTAAATCCAGCAATGGTTTTAAATTCTTCTTTTATTTTCCATTCAAATTTTTTAAATGAATCTTTCATTAAATAGGTCTTTTCAAAAACCTTTTTTTCAGCAACAGATTCTTTTGTTTCATAATTATTGTAAATAATATTTCGCTCAGAAGGCAAATTGCCCATCATACTTTTACTTTCTGTGATTCCATCTTTTGCTGGTTTGTAAATACTTTTTTTGTCAGTAAATGTCATTTCAAAAATATCTGTTTTGTATTTCGACATTTGTTTTTTAAACATATCAATCATAGATGCCATTTCGGGTCTGTCCTTCAACATACCATCCATTTGTTTG
The DNA here is from genome assembly GCA_947460795.1 of Bacteroidota bacterium. Lineage (GTDB taxonomy): Bacteria > Bacteroidota > Bacteroidia > Chitinophagales > Chitinophagaceae > OLB11. The sequence goes on from CANHJA010000124.1 coordinate 6,295, forward strand.
TGCATATTTAATTTTCGCTCAAACGTAATTTTACCTTTAAAAATGATCGCTGGTTTGGCTTCAGTTTTTGTTTGTGCATGAACTAAAGCACTATTTGTAAAGGCAAATAATAAAAGGGTTAAAATATTTTTCATGATTTTTATATTCTTCATTTCTAATTTTTTGATCTACTAATTTTAATAATTCATATGCTTGCTTTAGCAATTATGAATGTTATCTTCTTCTTCCACCGCCACCAGTTCTTGGAGGTCTTCCACCCATAGGCGGCATTTTGCCTGGCTTTCCTTTGGCTTCGGCCATGGCACCGTGTTTGAAATTATATACAAATCCAACCATCCAATATCTTCCTAGAGTAAGAAAATTTCGTTCTGTATTGAAATTATTGGTTGTCGTTCTTT
>CANHJA010000125.1 GCA_947460795.1 Bacteroidota bacterium
AAGAATAACAGAAAACATAAACGAAGAAAGTAAACTCTATATTAGATTGATTATTCTTATTAGCCCAACGGCTACAAGGGATAGTTTATATACGCTTTTGACTTAGATTTGAAAATTGGCATCTGCTATTCCACATCGAATGCCTAACCCTAAAACATTGTGGTCGAATAAAATATTCTGCATAAAACAAATAATAATTACAACATGAAAAAAATAATTTTCTTTTTACTAGCCTTTTCAGCAATTAAATCTTTCGCTCAAACATCAATGATCGACTTTGGTAATATGAACGAAAAAAATCAAGACTGGGTTCTTCTTTCCGACAATGTCATGGGTGGAATTACAACATCTGATGTTGAATACACAAAGGATGCAGTTGTGCTAACCGGAAATATTTCTTTAGCAAATTATGGTGGATTTTCATCCATAAAAACCAAATTCAAAAGTGTTGACTTATCGAATTTCAATGGCATTAAAATTAGATATAAAGCAGCCAATCAAACGTTTGTTTTCACGTTGGAAGACAGTAAATACTGGACTGAACCTTATTATAAAAATGCGATTTCTTCTAATAAAAACGACACCTGGGAAGAGGCCATTATTTACTTTAAAGATTTTAAAGAAATGATCATTGGCCAACCAACCGGCAATAAGATGCCATTGGAAAGTTTAAATAAAATAGTTCGATTGGGCATTATGACCGCTGAAAAAAAAGAAGGTCCATTTTCTCTTGAAGTAGATTATATCGAGTTTGTAAAGTAAAACTAATGGAGTATTATCAGTGAAAATAAAATCCTGTTTTAAAAACCAACAATACATGAAAGTAAAGCTTCGCAATCTGTAAAACCTAAAACAAAGCGTTTACAAATAGCGGCACACACACCACTAAAGTTGTAAAAAATTATAGCACTGATAACAAAAAAAATGACACTCAAAAAGAGTGTCATTTTTTATTTTAATAATCTAAGATGATTATTTCAAACCAGCATTTTTAATGTATGGTTCTACTTGCATATCATGTCCAATAAAATCTTTAAATGCTTTGTTTAAGTCTACACTATTCCCTACCGATAAAATGTATTTACGGAAACGATCACAATTTGCACGAGTCATTCCACCATGTGCTTGCATCCAATCAAAGGCATTGTAATCAAGGGTTTTACTCCAAGTGTAAGCATAGTAACCCGCTGAGTAACCACCACCCCACATGTGCGCAAAATAAGGAGAATGATAACGCGTAGGCACTTCATTTACCAACAAACCATATTTTTGCAATGCTTCTTTTTCGAACTCTAAAACAGGTTTTATATCAGCTTCTTTTTCTACAGAATGCCAAGCCATATCTAACGTGGCAGCTGCTAATAATTCTGTTACATCATACCCTTTATTGAAGGTTTCTGCTTTTTGAATTTTGGTAATTAATGCAGCCGGAATGGGTTGTTTTGTTTTATAATGTATCGCATAATTTTTCAAAACTTGTGGATCTAAAGCTGCATGCTCATTAATTTGTGAAGGAAATTCTACGTAATCACGCGGCACCGCAGTTCCTGAAAGTGTGGTATATTTTTGATTGGCAAATAACCCATGCAACGTATGTCCAAACTCATGGAACATTGTTGTAACATCATCAAAACTTATTAATGAAGGATTTCCTTCAGCAGGTTTTACAAAATTATAAACATTTACAATTACCGGTTTTTGATTTAAATAATGTGATTGAGAAACAAAATTATTCATCCACGCACCGCCACTTTTATTGTCACGCGTATAAAAATCTAAATAATAAATTGCCAACGATTTTGCGTCTCTATCAAACACTTCATAAGCAACCACATCAGGATGATAAACAGGCAAATCGGTACGCACTTTAAACGTTAAACCATACATTTGTTTTGCAGCAAAAAACACGCCTTTTTCCAACACGGTATTTACTTCAAAATATGGTTTTATCTGACTTTCATCTAAATCGTATTTTGCTTTACGAACTTGTTCGCTGTAAAAATTCCAATCCCATGGTTCTAATTTAAATCCACCTTTTTGAGCATCAATCATGTCTTGAATATCTTTAGCTTCCAATTTCGCTTTTGCTACAGCAGGTTTTGCAATTTTTGCTAATAAATCAAATGCACGAGATGGAGTTATTGCCATTTGGTCTTGTAAACTCCATTCAGCAAAACTTTTTTTACCCATTAAATGCGCTTTTTCCATTCGAAGCTTGGCTAACTTTTCACAAATTTGTCTTGTATCACCTTCATCTCCTTTCTCGGCACGAGTCCACGACGCTTTGTATAATTTTTCGCGAGTTGCTCTGTTTTTTAAACTTGGAAACAATGGTTGTTGAGTTGTATTTAAAAGCCCTAATAAATATTTTCCATCGTGCCCCGCTTCTGTAGCTTTTGCTTTAGCGGCTGCAATTTCTTCTGTACTCAAACCGTCTAATTCTTTTACATCGTCAATTAATAAAGCGCCATTTTTACGAGCGATCAATAGCTTATTGCTAAACTGAGTTCCGAGCGTTGCCAATTCGCCATTTATTTTTTTCATTTTTTCTTTATCGGCTTCAGAAAGATTTGCCCCTGCCAATTCAAAATGTTGAATGTAATATTGAACTAATTTTTTATCTTCTCCTTTCAATGCAGCTAAATTCAAGGATTTAATGCGTTTGTATATTTTTGAATTCAAATACATTTTATCTGAATGTGCCGAAAAAATAGGGGCATATTCTTCTTCAATGGCTTGCAAACTTGGATTGGTATTTGACCCTGTTAGGTTGTAAAAAACAGAAGTTGCACGAGTCAAATCTTGTCCACTAATTTCTAGAGCCAAAACCGTATTTTGAAAAGTAGCAGGTGCTTTGTTGTTTGCAATTTTTTCTATTTCTGCATCGTGTATTTTTAATGCATAATCGAATGCAGGTTTAAAATGCTCATCTTTTATTAAATCAAATCGTGGAGCTTGGTATTGTAAGTCACTTTTTTTCAATAAAGGATTGATCATATGAATGGGCATTTTTTTAGCGTATACTGTATCTGTTGTTATACTCGAAACGGTAGCAATCATCGTACTAACAATGACAATTTTAGAAAATAGTTTCATCATTATAAATTTAATATTTAGGACTTAAAAATAATATTAATTGTTGAGAAAATGAGAATTGTTCAAGCATATTCCCAAATTAGCAAATTCACTTTATGATATTTTGAGAGCAGAACAGTCGCCATGACATATATGTTCCAAATCTGGAGTTGAGATTAAAATAAAAAAACGCAGCCAATAAGCCTGCGTTTGTATTAATTATTCATTGATAAATATTCTATAGGTTTTCACCCCAATTTTTCAATTCTTCTTCGCTCCATAAATCCGGAAAGAAAATTCGGCGTTGATATTTAGGCAACATATATTTTCGCCAATCACTTCCTCCAGTAGCTTCTCCACCTCCGATGTATTTTCCTGCAGCATGATAATGCGCCATAACCCAGGTTACATTCACGGTATAATCATAATGTCGCATCGCTTTAATCAATGCTTCATCTTTTTGTACTTCTGCAGGCAATTGTTTAAAACGAGTCCACATGTTCGTGGTGTTGTAACTTTCCATTTTGTCTAAAAACATGTATTTGTATTTCTTTTCGAAATTCACAAGCAATGTATTTTTTTTACCTGTAGCATGATCTTTGCCAGCTGCTTGCCAATATAAATGTTCGAAGGCATGTTCATACGAAGTATTTCTATCGATGGTTGCACGAAATCTAAAATCTATTAAATTAATTAACTCTGTAGATGCAAATTCAATTAGGCGATATTGCGCACTTTGAAAACCAGATGCAGGAGTCAATGTATTTCTAAATTTCATGTATTGTTCCACTTCCATACCATCCCCCATTATATCGAATGAAGTAGAAAGCATATCAAAATATCGACTAATTCTTCTTAATTTTTCTGTAAAGAACGCGGCTTCAATATGTTCACTTTGACTCACTTGGTCTATTTCCCACAAAATCATTTTAAATAATAATTCATTGATTTGATGGTACATAATAAACACCATTTCATCAGGCAAAGTGGTTCGTTGAACCTGCAATCCTAGCAAGGCTTCTGGTAAAATATAATCCCAATATGTAATTGGGTTTGAATGCACTAATCCTTCCAAATGCACATTTGGATTTTGATTGATGGCTGTAAATTTTTCGCTGATGCGCTCTATTAATTTTTCTTGTTCATTTGTCATGTAAAAAAAGATTTAATTAGTTTGATTTCATAAATTCATGAATCAACTGATCAATGTCTTCATCTGAAGTAGAAGAAGTGATTCCTTTTTCTGTAATAATTTGTTGGATCATCGCTTCTTGTTCTTTCCCTTTATTATAAGCTATTTGATATTCAATATTCGTGAACGAAACCATGCTATATAATGGGAAATATTTATCTGGATATAAATAATTTATTCTTCGCTCAATTTTTTGCAACAATAAAAATGCTGGATCGGCAACCCTATCCCTCATAACAATATAATTATATAACGACAAATCTTGTACGGCATCGCCATTAGGTTTGCGAATGGTTTCGTATTCTTTAAATACTTCATTCCAATTTTCGTTGTGCTTTTTCATTAATTCCCACATCACACTGCAGTCCTCAAAACCTGCATTCATACCTTGTCCGAAAAATGGTACCGTTGCATGAGCTGCATCGCCCATCAATGCAAGTTTACCATGCGTCCAAGGGAAACATCTAATAATTGCTAATGAAGACAAAGGATGTTCGTCCCAAGCATCGGCAACTGTTGGCAACATTTCATAAAAATCAGGAAATACTTCTTTAAAGAAATCAGTAACTTTTTCTTTCGAGGTTAAATTATTAAAACAATGTTCGTGCCCTTCAAATGGCATAAACAATGTACATGTATATGAACCATCAAAATTCGGCAAGGCGATCAACATAAATCTTCCTCTAGGCCAAATGTGCAACGTATTTTTTTCTAATTTATGAGTCCCATCTTCATTGGCAGGTAATAAAATTTCTCGATACCCATCTTCAATATAATTTTGAGAAAAACTAAATCGATCTAATTTTTGCATGCCATTGTAACGGGCAGCACTGAAAGCACCATCTGTAGCAAATATGACATCTGCTTGGCATTCCGTAATCTCGTTTGTTTGTGTGTTTTTAAAAGTTGCTAACCCTTGTTCTAAATTTACATTGATACATTCTTGATTGAAATAAATGCTTGCATTTCCACCTTCTTCAGCAATACTCATTAGAGTTGCATTTATATCCCAACGCGATACAGAAAAAATTGCTTGACCCTCATTCCCATAAGGCTGATAGGCTGTACTGCTATCTTTTCCATGCATTGTTCTTCCATACATAGGAATCGCTATTTTACGAATTTCATCGCCAACACCAATATCATCGAGTCCTTTCCAACCACGATAACTCATGGCTAAATTAATAGACTTACCGGCACTCATTTTTTGTAAACGCATATCACTTCTGCGTTCATAAACACTTACTGTATAGCCTGCTTTTTTTAAATATATAGTCCACAAAGATCCTACTAACCCAGACCCAATTACGATTGCTTTTTTACTCATTTAGTTTTTTTTATTTATGAATTAAGTACAGGTTTTTGCATAACCGTACCACAATGTTTACACGTACATTTTTCTTTATCCTCAAAAAATGTATTCAATAAAGTTGATAATTGATTGACAATATCAGCACAATGAAACTGGGCTTTATATAATTCTTGATCACAGTTTTCGCAATACCATGTACAAGCATCCATTTCATCTTCAGTCCGCATTCTTTCAATTACGATACCAATAGAATTTGCAAATCGCTGAGGAGAATGCTCAACCATTGGCGGCAATAAAAACAATTCCCCCTCTTTAATATCTATAATTTTTGTTTTGCCATTTTCTCGGATAGGCAATTTCATATCGCCCTCAATTTGATAAAATAACTCTTCCCCTTTGTTAAAATGAAAATCTTTTCTTGCGTTGGGACCACCCACTACCATAACAATAAACTCCGTATCTTTAAATACAACTTGATTTCCAACCGGGGGCTTTAATAAATGACGATTTTCGTCTATCCATTTCTTAAAATTAAATGGGGGTAGCATAGCCATAATTATTTTATTTTATATTTTGTGCAAATTAATAATTTGAGTTGATTTATTCTAATGATAGTTGTGATTTAATTAAATAGCTTATCAATAAAATAATGTGAAATTAATTATTGTTGCCAATTTAACATAAAATGACATTGAATTATTAACTGAAAGAGTATTTCTTATTAGTTATACAATGTTCATGTAAAATTCTATCTGATGATTTTAATAAATATTGTTAGCTACAGAATTAAGTATTTTTTTGATGAACGAAGGATTACTTATTATTCATCGTCTAATTCACTGACAACAATAGTTATTTACTTTTCAAATTCACATTTAATGATTCGATTCCTTTTTTTAATTTTTCTAATTCCTTCTATTTCTTTTGCTCAAAATAATACACAAACGATTAGGGGCATTGTTACCGACAAACTTTCTCAAACGCCACTCATAGGTGCATCTGTGCAAATCCTTTCTTTACAAAAAGGAACAAAAACTGATACTCTTGGAAAATATTCAATCAGCAATATTTTACCCGACAGATATGAAATAAAAGTTTCCTATGCT
>CANHJA010000126.1 GCA_947460795.1 Bacteroidota bacterium
TGTTTAACAACTTTTTTATCCGTTTCATTTTGCTCGAAATATTGAAACCGATTGTTGTACTTCCATAATTTATATTTTGGCAAAAAATCCAAATCAAAAATATGTGAATTCGCAGATGGTGCAATGAGTGATGCAATTGAACTTTCAAACTCCCCTTTATATTTTATAGGTTTAGCAGTAGTTAAATTTATTGAATTCTTATTTAATAAAATTTGATTATTTTGTAGATGTTTGGTATAATTACAAGAAATAATAAACAGACTCAAAATGAGTAGTAAATTTTTAGAGCTGGCATTATTTTTATAAAAAAGCAACAAAATTGTTATGATTACGAAAGCGCAAGTTAAACATATTCGTTCATTAGATGATAAAAAATATCGATATAAATGCAATGAATTTGTAGTTGAAGGGGAAAAAATGGTGCAGGAATTAATCAATTCCTCTATGACAATTAATTGTATTTATGCCACAAAAGAATGGATTGAAAAAAATCAAATGATTAAAAACATTCGTATTGAAGAAGTAGAAGCGCATGAATTAGAAAAAATGAGCAGTCTATCGACTCCCAATATGGCATTGGCAACAGTTCAAATCCCTACAAAATCATCTGTATCACCAAAAGGGGTTTCGCTTGTTTTAGACAGAATTCAAGATCCAGGAAACTTAGGAAGCATTGTAAGAATTGCAGATTGGTTTGGAATTGACAATGTGTATTGCAGTGAAGACACTGTAGATGTTTTTAATAGTAAAGTGGTGCAGGCTAGCATGGGCAGTGTTTTCAGAATCAATACTCAATATGTAAACATCGAAGAATTATTGACAACAAATAAGGATATCCCTTCTTATGTGGCAATTTTAAATGGAGAAAATATTTCCTCTCATAAATTAGTACAAAAAGGGTTTATTATTATTGGAAACGAGTCAAAAGGGGTGAGTAATAGTATCATCAATTTGAGTACACACAAAATTTCGATTCAACGTAAAGGGCAAGCAGAAAGTTTAAATGCAGCAATCGCTACCGGAATTATTTGTCATTCTTTGCTTTCATAACTTGAATAAATTTATATATTTGTAGCAATAAATTCAATTTTAAATTTAAAAACATACAATATTCATGAAAAGAATAATTACAGTCGTATTCATTATCTTATTCGCATTGCCTTCTTTCGCAAGTTGGAGAAACTGCATGCTTCGTATTCGCGATTCTAGAGGTAGAAGCCTATCGATTTCTGTAGATGGAAAAAGATACAATAAAATTAGCAAAACTCTTTCTATTGGAAACATTACTCCAGGATGGCATAAAATAAAAATATTTTCGTATGTTTCTAATGGTTATGGATATCGTGAAGGTACAATGATTTATCAAGGAAGAATATTTACTAAGCCGAGTATGATCTACTATTGTACTGTTTCTAAAAATTTAATTGATATTGAAGAAAATTGCTGTATTGATGATTATGGTCATTGGAATAACAATGACAATTGGGACTCTTGGAATGATAGCAGACAAGAGTGGAATAACAACCAGCAATGGCACAATGATCGTGATAGAAATAACTTAGACGACAGAGATTATAATCACACTTGGAATATTCACAACGACAACAACGATTGGAACAATTACCCAAACAACAGACCAGATCAAGTTGAAATCAGATATGAAGATAATAACTGGAATTCATACAATGGGACCATGAGCACTGGAAGATTCAACTCGTTAATCGAACAAATTAGAAGTGCCTCTTTTGAATCCACTAAACTTAATATTGCTAAACAAGCCATTAAAGACAATGTGATTACTGTATTTCAATTGAAAGGCATTTTGAAAGAGTTTTCATTTGAAAGCAATAAATTAGATTTTATTAAATCCAGTTATTCAAAAGTTGCTGATAAAAAGAACGTCTATATATTATACGATGTGTTTACTTTCCAAAGCAGCAAAGATGATTTAACTGAATTTTTAAACAGACAACAAAGTAGATAACAAATTCAATAAAATAATAAAAAAACGCTTCGAAATATCGGAGCGTTTTTTTTATTTATGAATCATTCTTTCTTTTCTCAATTCATTAGCCGTTTTATTACTTTGACCATGGCTCCATCCAGGAGAATAGACGATGAATTTTACTCTTTCAATATTATTGAAATATGTTTGAACAGTTTCAACCGTTTTAAACTGTTAATAATTCTTTTTCTTTAGCAGCGCAATGCGTATCAATTTGAATAATTTTTTTATCAGTAATTCCCTGCACTCTTGCTTCTGTTTCTTTAGCAGCATCCTCACTCAATCCATCTTTCTGCATTTTTTTTACCGCTTCCATGCCATCTCTTCTAATATTTCTAATCGCAATTTTTGCTGTTTCACCTTCTGCATAGGCTTTCTTTACAAACTCTTTTCTACGCTCCTCTGTAATTGGAGGCATAAATAATTTAATAATAATCCCATCATTTTGTGGCGTTACACCTAAATTGGCTTGCATAATAGAACGCTCTATGGGTGCCATCATGTTTTTCTCCCAAGGCTGAATCGTCAATGTTCTGGCATCTACCACCTGTAAATTGGCAACTTGTGCAATAGGCGTTGGTGCTCCATAATAATCTACCGTTAACCCATCTAACATTGATGGCGTTGCTTTCCCAGCTCTAATTTTCAATACTTCTGCTTCAAAATGAGAGATTGCACGGCTCATATTGTCATTGGTATCTTTTACTATTTTATCTAAATCTGCTTGCATGCTTCTTACTTTTTTTTTGCAGGGCAAATCTACAAATTATCTTTCTAATTCAAAATGCTAACCTATAAAAGAATAAAATACAATTTTTTGAGGTCGAGGCAGCTCTCTTTTTTCCACTTTAGTGGCGACGCTCCATTTATCTATTCAACGTTGTTCAGCTTTTTCTTCTGTAATTTGCTAAAAAATATACTACATACAACCTACAACTGAAAACTCACTGCTATATTTGCCAAATATGAAAGGAAAAAAATTATTTCGATTTGCAGCAATAAAAGAATTTGACAATGTGTTTGAATTTCCTGAAAACTTCAAAGACAAATGGTCTACAGAGGTGTTTAAAAACAACAATCCCATTGTATTGGAGTTGGCATGCGGCAAAGGAGAATATTCTGTAAATTTAGCCAAAGCGTTTCCTGATAAAAATTTCATTGGAATAGACATCAAAGGAAACAGAATGTTTGTGGGAGCTAAAATGGCTTTAACAGAAGGTGTGGGAAATGTGGCTTTTCTTAGAATAAAAATTGAACAAATTTTAGATTTTTTTGCAAACAACAGCATTTCAGAAATATGGATAACATTTCCTGATCCATTTTTAAGAGAATCTAAAGCAAAAAATAGATTAACCCACCATAAGTTTTTAGCCATTTATCAGCAATTATTAAAAGAAAATGGCATCGTGCAATTAAAAACTGATTCGGATGAATTATATGCTTTTACACAAGAAGTAACCGAATTTCAAAAATGTGAAATTGTGCAAGACATCGAAAATATTTATGTAAATGGCACGCCTGATTTTCCTTTAAATATTCAAACTTTTTATGAAGGCATGCATTTGCTCGATAATAGAACCATCCATTACATCAGCTTCAGGTTGCCAAAAGAAAAAATAGTAGTTCCACCTAAAAAAGATTTAAGTGAAAAAACCAATGTTTAATGACGATGAACCTGAAAAGGGTTTGTTTGTATTTACAGAAGAAATGCATTTAAAACGCGGCTATTGTTGTGGAAATGGCTGCTTACATTGTCCGTATGATTATAAAAATGTGATCGATTTAGATAAAAAAAAGTATTTTATTGAACGTCAAAAAGAAAATACATGTCAAAAGAAATCAAAATAAATAACATCGATTGGATAGGGAAAATTTATGAAATCGTTCGTAAAGTACCCAAAGGCAAGGTTACTTCTTATGGCGCAATAGCAGAGGCCATTGGCACAAAAACAACTGCAAGAATGGTGGGTTGGGCAATGAATGCAAGTCATACAGCCATTCCAAAAGTACCTGCACACCGTGTTGTCAATCGGAATGGATTGTTAACCGGACGACATCATTTTGCATCGCCTACACTCATGCAAGAATTATTAGAAGCAGAAAAAATTGAAATTATAGACAACCAAATCATTAATTTTGAAAAACATTTTTGGAAACCGCAATAAGTCATGTCAAAATCTCAAAAATTAATTTTAGATACTGCCTACATCGAAGAAGAATTCTTTGAAGATGTATTGTTAATTGGTATGGTGTCACCAAAACCTGCACACCAGCTCATATGGCATTTAAATCAATCGGTTAATGTAGATTTTAGAAAAAATCATTCCCACGAAAAAAAAATAAAGGATACGTATTTTTCTGTTTATTCTTATGAGGAAACCAACAAACTCAGAGAAAATATTATTTATTGCAATAGAAACGAATCGCACTATTTAATACCTGAAGCTAAAAACATAGACTACATATGGTTGATAAAAGGAGGTCATGAACGACATGCTTTTCAGCGTGATTTATTAAATTTACTTCCCAATATATCGATTATCAATTACGTTTTTGAAATGAACCCAGAAATATTAAAATCTCGAGCAGAATTAATATTATAAAATTCATTTTTAGAATAAATAAAAATCATTTACTTTTATCTTTTGAAAACAAACAATATTCTCATGAAAGGATTTTTTTTAGGTTTATCTATTATAGCGATCATCGGTTTTTCTGCATGCAATAAAAAAGCAGGTCCTTTAAAAGCTTGTTTCACTTTTTCAAAAAATACAGCAAAAGTAAACGATACCATATATCTATTAAATTGTTCTGAAAATTACAGCAAATTTAAATGGAGCATACCCAATGCGTTTTCATTTGACACCATCAACAAACATAATTTTTATGTGCCTACATCTACCGGAGATAAATACATCTATTTATTAGCTTGGAGTATAGATGGTACTGACACGAACGGTGTTGCCAAAATACTCACTGTGAAATAATTGCATTTACTTTCTTTGTGAAAAAACAACCTGCCCATTTTTTTTTACTCCCTTTATCATTTTCAATTGTATTAATCATTGGAATGTTTTTGGGATTTAAACTCTCCCATTCATTTACTACCAAATCAACGAATAGTAATTTAAACGATCTTGTTCATTTAATAGAAAGGGAATATGTAGACAGCATAGACGTAGAAACCCTATACAAAAATGGCATTGAAGGCATATTAAAAACACTTGACCCTCACACCGTTTACATTCCGAAAGAAGAGCTTACGAGAGCAAACGAACAATTATCCGGCGCTTTTTATGGAATTGGAGCTGCGTTTTTTTCTTATCAAGACACGATATACATTTCATCCATTATACCTAACGGGCCCAGTGAAAACAAAGGGCTTTTCCCAGGTGATAAAATCATTCAAGTAGACACCCACATAGTTTCAGGGAAAATGTATAGCAATGAAGAAATTATCAATAAAATTCGAGGTGGAAAAGACAAGCCACTCAAATTGAAAGTGCTTCATCTAAATAATAAATTAGAAGTATTGACAATTAAAAGAGGGATTGTTCCTAATAAAAGTGTTGAAGCTTATTTTAAAATAAATGACACAACAGGCTATATTTCTATTTCGGTTTTTAGCGAAACAACCTACGCAGAATTTAAAGAAGCCCTTACCTATTTAGTAAATCAAAAAATAAATCACTTGGTTATTGATGTGAGCAATAACCCGGGCGGATATATGGATGCTGTTACTCAAATTGCAGATGAATTAATCCCCGGCAAGCATACACTCGTTTCAACCATTGGCAAAAAAAACAAAGACTCTATTGTTAGCAGCGTTGAAGGAGCCTTTGAAAAAGGGAAAGTAACAGTATTAATCAATGAATATGCAGCCTCTGCCAGTGAAATTTTAGCAGGGATTGTTCAAGATTTAGACAGAGGAAAAGTGATAGGCCGGAGAAGTTTTGGCAAAGGTTTGGTACAAGAACAATTTGATTTGCCAGACCATTCTGCTATTCGAATAACCGTGGCTCGTTATTTTTTGCCAAGTGGAAGATGCATACAAAAACCATATGTGGATGGAAAAGAAAAATACGATGAGGATATTGAAACTAGATATAATCAAGGGAAATTAACCAATTTAGATTCTATCAACAAAACAGATAAAAAGAAATATTATACCAGTAAAAAGAGAGAAGTTTTTGCGAACCAAGGAATTATTCCGGACGTATTTGTAAAACTAGACACTAGTTTCAATCAAAAGCTCATTTACTTTCATACAAAGTATATTGCCGAAATATTCACACAAAAATATTTTTATTTCAACAAAAAGGATTTCAATCAATATAAATCAATGCAACAGTTTCACAATGAATTTAAACTGACTGAAAAAATGCAAATTGAATTACTTCAATTGATGAAAACGAACAACATTGATCCTAAAATATTTCAAGACAAAACAGTCAACACAATTATTATTACTGCTTTAAAAACTGAATTTTCAAAATTACTTTTTAATAAAGTTGGCCAATTATACGAACAATCATTTACCAATAAAATGATTCAAGCATCGTTAAAATAGACGAAAGAAAACTAGAGACTTGCTAAAACTTCTTCCAAAATAGTTCGATCATTACTTAAGCGAGGCACTTTATGTTGCCCCCCTAACTTACCTTTACTTTTTAACCAA
>CANHJA010000127.1 GCA_947460795.1 Bacteroidota bacterium
AAACCAATGGAAAATATAAAATTCAATTTGAAAAGTCAATAAAAAAAATAATACGACTTAAATATGTATTAAATACTATATAAATATATATAGAACCATAACTTTAAAATGATAGAACGATTTGTTGCTTTATTATAGGGCTACTATGCTAATCTAAATAAAAATTTTAAATTCTATTACACAATAAATTCTATTTAACTTTTACGTTTGAGTTCTTTTTTTTTTGCAAATAGTTCAACTTCAATACTAATATTGAAAATTTCCATTTAAATGCCCTTCATTCGAATTCAAATGGCACAGGTATTGATAATAAGGAGGTCTGTTGTAAAATAATAGACAAATCCTATTAATAACTGACAAAATATACATAAACTATGTCTTTTGAACGACAATTTTTCGGAAATAATGAAGAAGAAATGGAAATTATGCCAATAGTTCCATTAACTGAGGATGAAATTTCTGATGAAGATAAAAAAAATTTACCGGCCGATTTATTGATCTTGCCGTTGCGCAATATGGTCTTGTTTCCAAACGTAGTCATACCAATTACCGTTTCAAGGGAGAAGAGCATTCAGGCTTTAAATGAAGCAGAAAAAAATGGTAAAAACATTGGAGTGATTTCGCAATTGGATAGCAAAAGCGAAAACCCTTCCTTTGCGGATATAAATAAAGTTGGTACCGTTGCACAAATCATCAAGCAAATCAAAATGCCCGATGATAGCATCACCGTTTTTATTCGAGGTCGATTACGATTTAAGGTAAATGAGTGGCTACAAGATGACCCTTGTTTCAAAGCCAATGTAACATACTTGGATGATTTAATGCCTGCAATGGACGATGAGTACAATGCCATGATTTCAAGTGTGAAAGAGATGGCGGAGCAAATCATGCGCAAATCAAACAATGTGCCTCCAGAAGCTGCCATCGTATTAAAAAACATTGAAAATATTTCATTTCTAAATCATTTTATTGCGTCAAATTTAAATTGTGAAACCAAAGACAAACAAGCTTTGTTAGAGGAAAACGATTTTAAATTACGCACCGAAAATTTATTGCGTTTATTGCAAGTAGAATTGCAACATGTAGAATTAAAAAATAAAATCACCAACAAAACGAAAGGTGAACTTGATAAACAACAACGCGATTATTTTTTAAATCAGCAATTGAAAGCCATCAAAGATGAGTTGGGTGGCGATTCGAATGACCGCGAAATTAAAGATTTAAAAAAACGTGCTGAAAGCAAACAATGGAGCGAAGCAGCGAAAGAAGTTTTTGACAAAGGCATTGAAAAATTGGAACGCATGCATCCGTCTACTCCTGATTATTCTACCGTTTACAATCACTTAGATTTAATTTTAGATTTGCCTTGGAATGAATATACACAAGATGTATATGATATTCCGAAAGCAAGAAAAGTATTGGATGATGACCATTACGGAATGGACAAAATCAAAGATCGAATTTTAGAATATTTAGCGGTATTGAAATTAAAAGGCGATATGAAATCTCCCATACTTTGTTTTATTGGCCCTCCAGGAATTGGAAAAACAAGTTTAGGAAAATCAATAGCAAATGCCATTGGCAGAAAATATGTTCGTTTTAGCTTGGGTGGATTACACGACGAAAGTGAACTTCGTGGTCATCGCAAAACCTATATAGGAGCCATGCCTGGAAGAATCATTCAACAATTGAGAAAAGTAAAATCCAGCAATCCTGTTTTTATTTTAGATGAGTTAGACAAATTAGGAAAAGATTTTAGAGGCGACCCAAGCAGTGCCTTATTGGAAATTTTAGATCCAGAACAAAACAATTCTTTTTATGATAATTACTTAGAAATTGAATATGACTTATCCAAAGTTTTGTTTATTGCCACAGCTAATAGCTTGCAAGAAATACAACCTGCTTTAAGAGATCGTTTGGAAATTATTGATTTAAGCGGTTATGCTGTAGAAGAAAAAACAGAGATTGCTAAAAAGCATTTATTACCCAAACAAAAAGAAGCACATGGCTTAAAAAAATATTCAATCAAAATGGGCAATCCTGCTTATGTAAAATTGATTCAAGAATATACAAGAGAAAGTGGTGTTCGTGACTTAGAAAGAAAATTTGCATCCATCATGCGGAATTTGGCAATGCAAGCCGCAATGGATGATACTTTAAAACAATTTACCATCACTGAAGAATTAATTGAAGAAGTTTTAGGAAAACCAAAATTTACAAATGATTTATATAACAAAACAAATCCTCCAGGAGTTGCAGTTGGCTTAGCTTGGACCTACGTAGGCGGTGAAATTTTGTTTATAGAAGCTAGCATTAGCAAAGGGAAAGGCGCTTTGACGTTGACCGGAAATTTAGGGAATGTGATGAAAGAAAGTGCGTCTACAGCCTTGGCATATATTCAAGCGCATGCGGAAGATTTAAATGTGAACCAAGATGTTTTAGAAAATAGCAATATACACATTCATGTACCAGAAGGAGCCGTTCCTAAAGACGGACCAAGTGCTGGTGTAACCATGTTGACTGCTATGGTAAGTGCATTGACGAAGAAAAAAGTGAAACCCTATTTAGCAATGACAGGAGAAATTACCCTTCGTGGTCAAGTGTTGCCTGTAGGTGGAATCAAAGAAAAAATATTAGCAGCAAAGCGAGCTGGCATGAAAGAAATTTTATTGTGTGCTCAAAATGAAAAAGACATTTTGGAAATTAATCCAAGTTATATCAAAGGATTAAAATTTCATTATGTAAATACGATGCAAGAAGTATTAGAGATTTCAATTAAGTAAATAATCTAACAAAATGATGAATAGCTCAATGACAACGTTGAGCTATTTTTTATTTCATTCTCTTTCCGTTCAAGTAAACTTGTTCTGGTTTTGCTTGATAAATTTCATTCATATCTGCATTCATTAAATCAATCGAAAGAATTACAAAATCTGCCAGTTTACCTTTTTCAATACTGCCCACTTCTTTTTCTTTAAAAACAGATTTTGCAGCCCAAATAGTCATTCCTTTGAGCGCTTCTTGGCGAGACAATGCATTTTCAGATTGGAATCCATTAGTTGGTTTTTGAGATTGATTTTTTCTAAACACTGCGGCACAAAACGTATTGATTGGATTGAGTTCTTCTACTGGAAAATCAGTCCCTAAAGGCATCCAATGATTTTGATTTAACAACGATTGATAGGCATATGCGTTTTTCATTCGATCCTCTCCTATCCTATCTTTTACCCAAAGCATATCGCTCATAGCATGTGTAGGTTGAACAGATGGAATAATAGAAAAATCACCAAACAAATGAACATCCATAGAATCAACTACTTGGGCATGTTCTATTCGCCAACGCCGATCATTTTTTTGTTTTAAATAAGTAGAAAATATCGTGAGCACTTCATGATTTGCACCATCCCCAATGGCATGAACAGCCAATTGATAATTGGATTTAATCATTTTTTTAGTGAATGAATCAATGGCTGAAATAGAAGTCGTCATGTAGCCACGATGATTGTGTTGATCTGTATATTCTTCCAACAAATAAGCCCCTCTAGAACCCAATGAACCATCTGCAAAAATTTTAAACCCTGCTATATTACAATTTGAAATTTGTTTGAATTTTTGATTGAATAAATCGTTTATATTTTCTTTTGTATGAGTTAAAAACAAACTGGATTGAATCGATATTTTTTTATCTGAATATGCTTTTTGCATCCACTTCCACCAATTATTTTCAACCATACAATCTACAAAACTTGTAATCCCATTTTCAAAAAATTCTTGTTCTGTTTTTTGATAATACTCAATTGCTGTAGCTTCATCAACTGAAGGAATTTTTGACTTTACGAATTCAATTGCATTGTCAAAAAGCAAACCGGTTAATTCATTATTTTTAATTTGTATTTCACCGCCTTCAATTTTAGTATCTTGAGTTATACCCGCAACATCGAATGCCTTTTGGTTGCACAATGCTGCATGAGCATCAATGCGTAATAAAAAAACTGGCTGATTTGGAAATAAACGATCTAAATCATTTTTTGTAATGTCAGTAGCATCTTGCCAACTGGATTCACTCCACATTCTACCTTCTATCCATTCTCTTTTATTTTTTTTAGCATAGTCTGTTATTTTTTCTAGCATCTCTTTATAGGAAGCAGTGCCATACAAATTGAGCTTATATTGATCCAATGCATATCCCGTAAAATGGCAATGTGCATCAATAAATCCAGGATATATAAATTTACCTGAAGCATCCATTACTTCTTTAGATTGGTATTTTTCCAACAACTCTTTTCCACCTACAGCAATAAATTTCCCATTTAAAACAACAAGTACAGAAGCCTGTTGAAATTTTTTATCAACAGTATATATCGTTGCATTTTTTACAATTAAATCGGCTGATTTTTTTACAAAAGAGGAACATAAAACAAACAATAAAATCAAATAAAGAGAAATGTGCTTTTTCATTAATTTAGTTTATAAATGCCCAATGGAAACCAAAACGAAATGTATAATTTTGTGCTGGATATAATTGATAATTCATGTTGTTTTGCAATATAAAATTTTGCAATTCATCAATGGCAAAGGAGGCTCTAAACCGTTTAACTTTAAAATTAAAGAAAAATGCTGCTTGCGGATAATTTGAAATTCTATTTGAATAATTCGTTACAAATGAAAAATACAAGGGCGAATAATGATCGGCGTAATAAGGAGTATTGTATCTAAAATCAAAACCAATAGCCGTTTGTAATTTATTCTTTATCAATTTGCTTTCATACGCAATTCGATGCCGAGAGGCAAAATTAGGTAAATGAATAGGCGAATTATTAGATGCATATTGCAGTAAAAAATCATTGTCAAAAACCAATTTATTCCACACAAAACGCTTTGATAGTAATCCTTGCAAAATAGGCACTACTTTAGAATATTGTTTTGCCATCAATGAAGTGTCCCGATAAATATAATTTCCAACAACATAATAATTGAAATGTAAATTGGTTTTATATTTTAAATTAGAATTGCTAAAATAAAATTTTGAAATGGTTTGCTTTGAAAAATTTTGGTTCAGTTGTAAGTAATTTGTACCAAAATTTGTTAGTAAATAAGGAGCCGATTGCAACGATTGTTCAAAACCAAAATCTACTTTCCCTATGGTTGGGCTAATCATTTTAGCTGCATGAGCCGATAAATTAAAATTGCCAATGGTTCGTTCACCTGAAAAATAAAATTTCATTGAGGCATCAAATTGCCATTCGTTTTTTTGCAGGGCGGGTTTATTTATTTTTGCAAAAACAAAATTATTTAAATACGTTTTATCAAAATAAGCATTGTGTGGAGTTTCCAGCTCAATCCCATAACCAGCCTCAGTTTGAAGTAGTTTTTTCTTGAAACGAATATTGCCAATGAACGAAAATGCATTTCCTATTGCATTCAAATACTGATTGGCAAAAAGGGAGTCTCGCTTAGCGAATGAAGGAAATTCCAACGGCAAATAAAAAGTAGAATCGGGTGTTAAATCTTTGAAACGAGCATAATTAAAATTAGAATAAAATTGATGCTGAATTCCAAACATGGGTTTAAATATACTGCTTTTTTCAGTACTGTCATTTCCAATAGTGTCGTATTTCCCTAAAAAATAATTTTGTGTAAAGTTGATAGAAGCATTTCTATAATAATTTGAAACCGTTGAACGATTTAAAGTATAAGCATCTACAAAAACAGGGATTAATTTATTGTTGGCATAAATAGGATTCATCAAAAAAGTATCTGATTGAATGCCTCCATTTTCATCTTGTTGTAATTTATTATATAAAAAACTTCCATTGAAACTGTATCGATTATTGTTGGATAAATAATTTGTTGTAAAAGAAGCATTGTCATGATTAACTCCTTGATTGATATAGTTTCCAGGCGATCCTATTTTTCGATAATTGAGTGCAAAATTCCAATTGGGTTGAATGTTTTGAGTATGTAAAATATCAATCATTTGTTCCAACTTTGAACCCATTCTGTAATAAATATTGCTGTAAGGCCGAGTTGTATTGTAAAATTTTTGATTGTCTTGTGTGTATAAATAAGGTTGAATACTTTCAATTCCAAAGGCAACATTTGCTTTCATAGACGGAGAAAACAACAACGAATTTTGCGCCGTTCCAAAATTGCCTAAATCAATTTGCCATTGAGTTAAAATTGGATTTCTATTTAAAAAAGAAATACTTGAATCTAATTCTTTTCGAGCTGTATCTGCCTGTGTAAATAAGTGAATAACTATTCGATCGTCTGTTTTGGATTGATTGTTTTTGGAAGTATCCGCAACTTGATTTTGAGTGGTTGAGAATGCAGAATTACTATTATTTAAAAATTGGGCATGCAACATCCTTTCACACAAAAATGTAAAAAAAATACTCGTTACGATGATTTTGAAAATAAATGTTTTTTGAATACCCACAAAAATAATTAGAACTCAAAAGTAATTCAACACTGCCTATATTTCTCCTAATAATTCCTTAAAGATCAAAGCCATTTTAGGAGCTGCAATATTAGCGGCTTCCAAAACTTCTTCATGCGTAATTACATTCATTTCTTCTCGGATTCCTAAATCGGTTACTACACTCATCCCAAACACTTTCATACCACCATGAATAGCAACAATAACTTCTGGCACGGTGCTCATACCAACAGTATCACCA
>CANHJA010000128.1 GCA_947460795.1 Bacteroidota bacterium
ATTATCAATTATTTAATGAAAAGAAATTATGATTTATCTTTAACGGAATGAAATTATTTGTTGTTCCTACGCCTATTGGCAATTTGCAAGACATGACTTTTAGGGCTATCGATACCCTGAAAAGTGTAGATATTATTTTGGCTGAAGACACCAGAACATCTTCTGTTTTACTAAAACACTATCAAATTCAAAAGCCAATTTGGAGCTATCACATGCACAATGAACACAAAGTGGTAGAAAAATTAGTGGAAGATATTCAATCAGGAAAAACGATGGCTTTAATAACCGATGCAGGTACGCCGGGTATTTCTGATCCGGGTTTTTTATTGGTTCGTGCTTGTGTTCAAAATGAAATTGAGGTTGAGTGTTTGCCCGGTGCTACGGCATTTGTTCCTGCATTAGTGAATAGCGGATTTCCAATTAATCGATTTGTATATGAAGGATTTTTGCCTCAAAAAAAAGGCCGAATGACTTTATTAAATCAATTAAAAAATGAAGAGCGAGCCATCGTTTTTTATGAAAGTCCACATCGATTAGCCAAAACATTAAAAGAACTAATTACGTACTTTGGAGAAGAACAAGAAGTATGTGTGTGCCGAGAATTAAGTAAAAAATTTGAAGAACATAAAATAGGAAAATTGCCTGAAATAGCTGCCTACTATGAAACACATGCACCTAAAGGTGAGATCGTAGTGGTATTAAAAGGGAAATAGTTTCAACATGATGACCGGTATAAGTTGTAGCTTATCAGAAATAAAATTTCTGCTACACAAACGAACTATTCCTTAGTTCAGCAAGAAAAAAACATCTTACTTTGTCTATTCAAACAACGACTTTGCTTCATCAGAAATTCGTTTCGGCTTATTGGTTCTTTTATCAATCGCATACCATGTAATGATTGCTTTTGCAGACAATTCATTTTTGGTTTTATTAAAAATTTCTACAATTCGAAATGTTTTTGCTTTTTCAATTTTTTCAATCCAAGTGCTTATTTCTATTTCATCATTTAATATGAGTTCTTTAAAATAATTTATTTCTTGATGAACAACGACCCATCGATATTCTTGTTTTATTTTTTCGGTTGCAACTTTGTCCCAATGTTTCCCAGAAGTATATTGAGCCCATTTGATATATTCTAAATTATTGACATGCAAATTTCCATCAATGTATTTTTCTTCTACCACTAAATTTATTTTGTAAACTTTCATGTTTTAAAATCGTATTTTGTCCATCAACTCTTGGCTCATTTTTTCGGTCGCATTGTGAGAATAGCCAGCAATGTGTGGTGTAATTAAAACGTTGTATTTTAATAATTGTTCAATTAAATTATCAGATGTTTGTAAGATTTCATGGATGTTTTTTTCTTCTTCCAAAACATCCAAGCACGCACCTATAATTTTCTCATTTTGCAACCCTTTTAAAATGGTAGACGTATTGGCAATAGGACCTCTTGAGGAATTTATCAATACATGCTGGTTTTTCATGCTCAATAAAAATTCATCGTTATAATAATGTTTTGTCTCCTCATTTAACGGTAAATGAAACGAAAGTACTGTAGCTTTTTCTTTCAATTCTTCTAAGGAAACTTCCCGTATAAAGTCATTGGAAAATCCAGTTTTGTTTTTATCATAAACAAGAATCGAATTGGTAAAAACAGCCATTTTTTTTGCAAAAGCACTTCCAGTATTTCCGTAACCAATAATTCCTATTGTTTGATTTTCTAATTCAAATCCTCTGTTGGGTTCACGAGACCATTGTTTATTTTTTATTTCTTCAAAAGAAGTGTGAATGTTTTTATTCAAACTCAACAACATACCTGTAATATGTTCGGCAACAGAGTTGGCAATTCCATTTGGTGAACTTTCACATTGAATATTTTTTTGGTTACAATATGCTACATCAATAATTTCCATTCCAGAACCTATTCTGCCAATCCATTTCAGGTTAGGATATTTTTCAATTTCTGTTTTATTTAAAATTAATTTATTGGAAGTGATAATACCAACGATCAATTCATTATTGATGAATGAACACTCATTCTTGTTGATGTAATGAATGAGCTCATAATTTTTTTCAATTAAAAAGGCATTGAATTTTTCAGAAATGGGCGATGCGATGAGTACTTGTTTCACGTTGCGAAGTTAGAAAAATATTAAGCAAATGTTGAGTTATATAAATCTACAAATTGCTGCACGCTTAATTGCTCTGCGCGCTTTGTAAAAATATCACCTTGTAACTTTTCTGCAGTCAAAATGGATTTTAAACTGTTGCGCAATGTTTTTCTACGCTGATTAAATGCTGCTTTTACAAATGTTTTGAATTTTTTTTCGTCTTTAATTTGATAAGGATTGTTATTTCTTGTCAATCGAATGACACCTGAAGTTACTTTTGGTGGAGGTGTAAAACTCGATGCAGGAACATCAAATAAATATTCAATATCATAAAAACACTGCACAATCACGCTCATAATTCCGTAACTTTTACTTCCATGTTTTGATGCAATTCTTTCTGCTACTTCTTTTTGAAACATGCCAACCACTTCGTCTACATGATCTTTCCAATCTAATACTTTAAAAATAATTTGTGTAGAAATATTATAAGGAAAGTTGCCAATAATAGAAAAGTGATCGGGAAAAGGGAGCTCAGCATCTAAGAAATCATCGTGGCTAATTTTACCTTGAAGCGCTGGATATGTTTTGTGTAAATAATCAATTTTTTCTTTGTCGAGCTCAATACACATATAATTTTCAAAAGGCATGTTCATTAAATATTTGGTAATGGCGCCTCCACCGGGTCCCACTTCCACTAAGTTTTTGATATTGGGCCCCAATCCTTCTACTATTTTTTGACATACATTTTCGTCGTGTAAAAAATGTTGTCCAAGCTCTTTTTTAAGTGTGTATTGCATTTATTTTTTTAAAAGATATTCTATTTTCAATGAATTCTTGAGCAATTGTTTGATCAAAAACATCTATTTTTTACGAAGTTAATCCATTTCAATCTTAAATTTAGCTTAGATTCAATTATGTGTATTTAAATTCACTTAAACAGATAATTTTTGATTAATGTAATGCGGAATCATATCATTTATTTCATATATGATATGTGCAATAGCACCGAGTAAAACCATTTTTTTAAAATCATTCAGCAAAATAGAATGAGGGAAATAATATGCACTAATAAAAGAAAAAATAACATAAGTACATATTTGTAAACTAAAAATTATAATTGCCTGAATTTTTATAGGCGAAGATTTTGTTTCTATTTTAGGTTCTATTTTTTTCATGATATTAGATTCCAAAAATGATGGAATCTCAAGCAAATGTTGTGTTTGCATTAGTTCATAAAAACCATCTTCTTTATGAGAATCTTTATTCATATTGCTAAATTATAATTTTTCATACACATTTTTAAAATTTTTTCTTGCTCTATGGAGCAATACTTTTACATTGCTTTCAGTATATCCTAAAATATCGGCTGTTTCTTTTATGCTCAATTCTTCAAGATAAAATAAATTTAAAACCACTGATTCTTTTTCATTGAGTAAAGAAATTGTTTTGGCTACTTGTTCTTTTGTTTCTTTTTTGTCAATAGCATTTGGAATACTAATTGAAATGGATTCTTCACCATTTTCATTTTGTATCATTTCTTGCCATTGAAATTTATGTTCTACTTTTTGAAAGCGAATAGCTTCGTTAAAAACGATACGCAACAACCATGTTTTAAAAGTACTTTCTTGACGGAAATTTTTTAGATATTTAAATACATTAATAAAACTATTTTGAACAACTTCTTCTGCATTTTCTTTTTGCTTACAAATAGACATGGCTAATTGCAAAGCGGAAAGTGCATAAAGGCGATACAGATATCGAAATGATGCTGTATCGCCCTGAAGAATTTTTTGAATAAGAAGTTGCTCGTTCAAATGTATTTTTTATTGTTTTGAAATAGAGCCTATTCCTTCTGAATTAATTTTTGTTATGATAGCAGCGCCCGTGTAGGTTATTTCTCCAATCCCTGTGTTGCTCATATCTAAAGAATCTGTTGCATTCACTTCTATTGAACCAACGCCTGAGTTGTCAACTTTTGCATATTTGTTTACAAGTTGAATAGCATCAATAGAGCCAGTACCGTTGTTATCTATTTCTGAATGACTAGCAATCCCTTTTATTTCTATACTACCCACTCCAGAATTTTCTATATTCAGTTTTTTAACATTCACGTTCATTGCCATGCTACCAATACCATCGTTCACAATTTTCATTTTATCAGCATTTAAAATCCCAGAACTTTCGATTGAACCAATTCCACTTTGTGTAATTGAATTTAATTTATTGATATATACTTTTACTGTTACGTAGTCTCCAATGCTACTATTACTTCCAAAAATAAAATGCTTTATTGACTTGAAATTTATATTCAAATTACTGCCACTAACTTTTGTTAAATTTTCAAATAATTTTTTGTCATAATAAAAAACAATACGTTCAGTATCTGATGGAATTATTTCAATATCACAATTACAATCTGAAGACAATTGACTCACTCCAGCTATTGATAATGAGTCCTCTACTAAAGCATTGCTATGTGTTTGATTATTGAAAAATGAACTTAGTGAAATAGTTGAACCTAAAAATAAAATAACTCCACCTAAAAATACTAAAGCAAATCCGTAAAATAGTTTATAGTTTCTCATTATTATTATCGTTTATTGATGAATTATTTCTATTAATATTTGAATTCATAATTGCAGTTAAAATATTAGCTATGCCTAAGAAAAATAGAATTGAACCTATGACTGTAAATGGCAAATGAATATATGTGTAGTGAGAAATAAAATACCCAACCAATAAACCTAATGCAATTGCAATTAAATTTAATCCTTTCGTAAAAGCATTTTTGGATTGATAGTTTTCGTTACCAATGCTGTGCTCTTTTAATGGAGGAGGTGTGAGACCTTTTTCTATCATGAGCTTTCGCTCATCCATGATTTTATTTTTATTTTGATAATAAAAGTACATTCCTAGAATTGGTACCATAAAAGTGAAAAATATGGCAAAGAATGGAATGAACTCTTCTGGTGAAGTAGAAAGTAATGTTGTCATTTGTTTATTGTTTTATATATAGAGTAATTAATAAAAGAAAAGGTTACAAATATGAATTATTTTAATTTTATACTTTCATCAATTACAAATACGATTAAACTAGCGCCCAGCAAATTCGATATTCTATTTTCTTATTTATTTAAAAAAATCGCATCGATATTAAATGAAAGTAATTCCTTCATTAAGTAACTCATTCGCTATTAATTGCCTTCCAATTATCTTGAGGTATCAGAAGGTATATTTGTGCTGTCTGTTATAATTGATTTAGCAGCAGAATCTGCAGCATTTGAAATTGAATTTCCAGCTTCATTCAATTCAGTATTTTCTTTTTTAGCTTTCACTTCACTGTTACATCCTTTCATCCAGACAAAAATTCCCACACCTAATAAACCCAACAAAATTATTGGCATAATCCATTGCATAGTATCAAAAGTTGTCTCTTCTGAATTTGTAGGTTCTGGCGTTTTGTCTGTAAAGTTGTTCATTTTAAAGTTATTTTATATGTGAAGGCAAAATTGATTGTTTATTTGCTTTTTCACGAATATTTATTTAATTATTTAGTTAATTTAAAAAAATATATATGTTAGAATTTATATGCAATTCAATACTTTTGTAACGTGGTAAAAATTGGCAATATTGAACTTCCTGACTTTCCTTTATTATTAGCTCCTATGGAAGATGTGAGCGATCCTCCATTTAGAGCAGTTTGTAAAGAAAAAGGTGCAGATCTAATGTATACTGAATTTATTAGCAGTGAAGGCCTAATTAGAGACGCGATAAAAAGTCGGCAAAAACTAGATATTTTTGATTATGAACGCCCTATAGGTATACAAATTTTTGGTGGAGATGAAGATGCCATGTGCCTTTCGGCTAAAATTTGTGAAGCAACTGGCCCCGATTTATTAGACATTAACTTTGGTTGCCCCGTAAAAAAAGTTGTCTGCAAAGGAGCTGGAGCAGGTATTTTGAAAGATGTTCCTAAAATGGTTTCACTTACGAAAGCGGTCGTTAATTCTGTAAAAATACCCGTAACTGTAAAAACTCGTTTAGGCTGGGACAACGATACTAAAAATATTGAAGAAGTAGCAGAGCGTTTGCAAGACATAGGAATACAGGCACTTGCCATTCATGGCAGAACTCGCACTCAAATGTATAAAGGGGAAGCAGATTGGACGTTAATTGCAAAAGTTAAAAACAATCCAAGAATCAAAATTCCAATTTTTGGGAACGGAGATATTGATAGCCCTCAAAAAGCAATGGAATACAAAAATCGATATGGTGTAGATGGTGTGATGATAGGAAGAGCAGCAATTGGCTACCCTTGGATATTTGATGAAATAAAATATTATCGAGAAACTGGTGAATTATTGGCACCTCCAACAATAGAAGATAGAGTAACTACTTGTAAAAAGCATTTGTATCATGCCATGCAATGGAAAGGTCCTAAATTAGGCATTTTAGAAATGCGACCACATTATGGAAATTATTTAAAAGGACTTTCACACATCAAGGATTATCGAATGGAGCTTGTTCATGCAAACTCTGTAGAGGAAATCAACGAA
>CANHJA010000129.1 GCA_947460795.1 Bacteroidota bacterium
ATGTTGGACGAAGTTTTTCCGTATTCTTTCCTTTATCTAAAATTAGATTTAAGTTATTTAATAAATACATTTTTGATGCGCCAGATTCAGTCAATGATGCTGTGAAATTTTTATACGCTTCATTATAAAAATCATCCGCACTCCAAGTTTCTATATTCGATTTTTCATTGGGTTTCAATTCCAAATTTCGTCCATCAGAAATCGAAGTTCTGTCTAAAATTTTCCAACGATTTTCTTGATAATAAGTCCAATATAAATCACCTAACATAGAATATAAAATCTGTTTAGTAGGAAATTTGGCAGTTGTTAATTCTTTTTCAAAAAACAAGATATCCATTAACCTTGATTTTTCACTTCTATCGCGAAGACTAACACGATAATTACACAAAGCCATTATTGTTTGTTCGGCATTATTTTCAGATTTAGCCAATTTTAAAATACTTTCAATTTCTAATTGAGCCGTTTTGTTTAAACCTTTTTTAAAAGCAGCATCTACAGCTTTCCATTTTACATCATATTTTGTATTTAAGTTTGTTTGAGCAAATGAAAGTTGTAGCGTGGTTACAAGTAGGATAAATAAAATGAGTTTACGCATATAATTAGTTTTCTTAGTTGATAGATACAAAGATGAAGTTTTTCCATAAGTAAAGTACAATTGATTTTTTACTTTTTAGTTAATTGGATTGAATAAATAATAAAAACATACTGTGAAATAGAATTTTAAACTTTTGAATATGTATTTTTAGCAACTATTAATATAAATGTGCATGAAAGAAAAAATTATTTTACTTGGTATACTTTTTTTCAGTTTTGTTACAAACGCTCAAAACTATAAAGAAGACAGTATTACATTAAAGCATATGTCTAATCGCATTTTAGCTGATTATGATTGTTATAAAGATTTGAATTATTTGTGTAAACAAATTGGCAACAGAATTAGTGGTAGCGAACAGGCAGAAAAAGCGGTAGAATGGGGTAAAAAAACATTGGAAGGCACAGGTTGTTCAAACGTTTTTTTACAAGAAGTATTTGTACCTCATTGGATTCGAGGAAAAGAAGAGGCTAGTATCACAACAAAAAATGGGAAACGAATTTCTTTGAAAATATCATCCATTGGAAATGCAGTAGGCACTGGAGAAGGTGGTTTGCAAGCACCGGTTTTAAAAGTCAATAATATGGATGAATTGAAACGAATGAATGCAAAAGATGTTAAAGGGAAAATAGTGTTTTTTAATTTCAAATTTGACCAATTAAATATTAATACATTCGACAGCTATGGACCTTGTGTTTATTATCGTTGGGCATCGCCAAGTGAAGCTAGCAAGCTTGGTGCTGTTGGGGTTATTATTCGTTCTGTTTCATCTGCTTTTGATGACAAACCACACACAGGAAGTTTGCATTATGATGATAAATATCCCTCAATTCCCGCAGTGGCAATTTCAAACTTAGCTGCCGATGATTTGGAAAAAATGATTGAACAAAAGCACATTAAAAATGTGTTTATCAAAACAACGTGTAAAATGTTAGCGGATGTAAAATCATATAATGTTGTAGCCGAAATAAAAGGAAGTGAATTGCCAAATGAAATCATTGTTTTTGGAGGACATTTAGATTCATGGGATATTGGAGAAGGCGCTCATGATGATGGTGCTGGCGTTGTGCAAACAATTGAAGTCATTCGAACATTTATAAAATTAGGCATCAGGCCCAAAAGAACCATTCGTGCTGTATTATTTATGAATGAAGAGAATGGTTTACGAGGTGGTACTAAATATGCTGAATTGGCAGAAAAAAATAATGAAAAACACATTGTAGGAATTGAAAGTGATGCAGGAGGTGCTACACCTTTTGGGTTTTCGATGACAATGCCAATGGAACAACGAAACAAAATTAAATCATGGTCAAATTTATTTTTACCATACAATATTCATGACTTTGACAGAGAAGGAGGAGGCGCTGATATTAGCCCCTTGAAGAAGAAATTTGGAACGCCTGTTATGGAATTAATGCCCGATTCTCAGCGTTATTTTGATATGCATCACAGTGACAATGATGTATTTGAAAATGTACATCGTAGAGAACTTTGTTTGGGAGCTTTTGGAATGTCTGCTATGGTTTATATGATTAGTCAATATGGCCTTTAAAAATGTAATTTAGCTTTACGAAACTTTAAAACTTTATGTCTTTATAGTTCAAAAAATAGAATTTGATGATTGAATTTGTAAAAAATTATTTTGGAGAAGATAAGTTAATACGACTTGAAACGATTGCAAAAGCTGGCTCAGATAGAGAATATGCAAGGGCTTTTGTGGGTGATAAAACATATATTGTTTGCGAAAGTAGCAACGTAAGAGAGAATGAAACTTTTTTTAGTTTTTCAAAAACATTTGCAGAAAACAATTTGCCAACACCAATTGTATTGGCTGTAAATTCATCAAAAACAATTTATATTCAAGATGATTTTGGCGATGTGAATTTGTTATCTCTTCTTTTAGAAAATGGATATACAAACGAAATGAAAAGTTTGTATAAAAAGGCAATAAAATCCTTAGCAAAATTACAAATTCAGTCAAAAATTAATTACAACGACTGCTTTTTAGCCAAGCAATTTGATCATTATGCAGTGTTGGCAGATTTGAATTATTTCAAATATTATTTCTTAGATTTTCTACAAATTGAATACAATAAATATGAGCTCAATAAAGAATTTGAACAACTAAGTTATCAAATTGAAAAAATGGAACCTCATTATTTTATGTATCGTGATTTTCAAGGAAGAAATATTATGATCAAAAATGAAATACCTCATTTTATTGACTTTCAAGGTGGAATGAAAGGACCCATTCAATATGATTTAGCCTCTTTATTGTGGCAAGCGAAAGCTGAAATCCCAACAGAATGGAAAAATGAGTTGTTGCAATTTTACATCGAGGAAGTTTCAACAATTATAAAAATAAACAAAGAAGAATTTGCAAACGATTACGCAACAATTGTATTAATTAGATTATTACAAGTTTTAGGCGCTTATGGATTGCGTGGGGTAATCGAAAATCGTCCTCATTTTTTATCCAGTATTCCACAGGGTTTGGAAAATATTATTGAATGGAAACAAACCTACGAATTGAAGAATTTTCCAATATTAAATGAAATTTTAACAGCCATTACACAACCAGATATTATTCAAAAATTTAAACAATAAACATGTCAGAAATCAAATTAAATATACTCGTTCAAAGTTTTTCTTATAAAAAAGGAATCCCACATGACCCCTCAGGAAATGGTGGTGGCTTTGTATTTGATTGCAGAGGTGTATTGAATCCTGGGCGGTTTGAAGAGTATAAAAAATTAACGGGCAGAGATCAACCTGTAATAGAATTTTTAGAATCCAAAACAAAAATTCATGAATTTTTAGATGCTGCAAAAGCAATTGTAAGCATAAGCATTGATGATTATTTAGCGCGCGGTTTCGAAAATTTAATGATTAGTTTTGGCTGCACTGGTGGTCAACATCGATCTGTGTATAGCACAGATGCAATGGCGAAATTTATTAAAGAAAAATACAACTTGGATGCAACTGTTCATCATATCATACAAGAAGAAA
Organism: Bacteroidota bacterium; assembly: GCA_947460795.1. Taxonomy (GTDB): domain Bacteria; phylum Bacteroidota; class Bacteroidia; order Chitinophagales; family Chitinophagaceae; genus OLB11. Next base: position 3,602 of record CANHJA010000129.1, read on the forward strand.
AAAACTGGATTAATTGATAGTAGATTCACACCATAGAATTCACAATTACTTACGCATATCTTTAACAGATGCATGCAACTTTCGTTGCTTTTATTGCATGCCCAATGAGGAAGTTGAAGTGACCCCACATTCAAAATTGATGTCGAAAAATGAAATTATTTCATTGGCAAAAACATTTGTAAAATTGGGCGTAAACAAAATTAGATTAACTGGTGGTGAACCTTTGATTAGAAAAGATGTTGCTGAAATTATTGAGGCGCTCTCGTTATTAAAGGTAGCCTTAACCATGACTACAAATGGTGCTTTAATTCATAAATATATTGATGTATTAAAAAAAGCAAACATTCAATCAATCAATGTGAGTTTGGATACGTTGAACGCAGATACATTTTTACTGCTTACCAAACGCAATCAATTCGATCAAGTAAAAAGCAATATTGAATTATTATTGCAACATAATTTTTCTGTAAAAGTGAATGTTGTTGCCATGAAAGGGATCAATGATCATGAGATAAATTCGTTTGTTACATGGACTAAAAATCATCCGATTCATATTCGGTTTATTGAGTTTATGCCTTTCACTGCCAATCAATGGCATCATGAAAAAGTAATTTCTTACAAAGAAATTTTAAGTTCCATTTCAGAAGAATTTGATTATATAAAATTGATAGATGGCAAAAATGACACCACGAAAAAATACAAAGTAGTTGGTCATCAAGGTACGTTTGCTATTATCAGTACCATGACAGCCCCGTTTTGTTCATCTTGCAACCGCATTCGATTAACAGCAGACGGCAAATTAAAAAATTGTTTGTTCTCAAAAACAGAAACTGATTTATTAGTAGCTTTACGAAACAATGAAAATATTGAAGCACTCATTCATGAAAATTTCATTGGTAAAGAAAAGGAATTAGGAGGTCAATTATTATCAGATTTTACGAAAGTGGATGCAAATGTTTTAGAAAACAGGAGCATGATTTCTATAGGAGGCTAAAAAAAATATGAAATACGTATGAAAAATTATTTAATAATAATGTGCTTGATTTTTGTATTCTCATCTTGTAAAAATGATGGAGAAAATAGTAAAATTAGCAAACAAACGAGCCATGCAAAGCAATCTTTCAAAGGAAAAGAAATGACAATTCATATTCTTCCTTTGGGAAACGTGCCTGCTACAATACTCGATTTTATAAAAAAATCGATTAATGATTTTTATCAAATTGAATGTGTCATTGATCCTAAAAAAGAATTGACAACTGATATTTTAGCAGCTAGCAAAACCCGTTATGAAGCATCTTTAATTTTAAAAAAATACAATTCAACACAAAATACTTTGTTGATAACTGAAAAAGATATTGCTTATAATAACACCAAAAGAAAGGTTAAAGAATGGGGAATTCTTGGGCTAGGATTCAGGCCAGGAAAGACTTGTGTCATTTCTACATTCAAATTGAAACGAAAGGTAAGTGAGGCCAAGTTTAGAGAACGATTACAAAAAGTATGTATACATGAAGTAGGACATAATTTAGGTTTACCTCATTGCACATTCAATTCTTTTTGTTTAATGAATGACGCGAATGGAAGGATTGCACAAGTGGATAAAGAAAAAATGATCTTTTGTTCGAATTGTAAAAAACAACTTGGAATGAAATAAAATAATTAGTTTCGAGGAAGTAAAATGGTGTACGTTCTACCTTTTGAATTATTTAAAAATTTATCTCTCATCCAAGGGTTCAACATTCGAATCGTTTTATAATTTGTCCCTCTGCTTTTTGCATACGAAACTAAGCTTCCAATGCCAGATGAAATTGTTTCTGATCGAAGTTCTAAAGGATGATAAATCATATCATCATTTAGATTATAACCAAACATTTTTTGATTGTCTAAAATATATTTTAATGCGGCTATTCTAAAAACATAACGCATGGTCTCCTCTGGCAGCAATACATTGTAAAAACTCGTTTCTCCTTGATTGGTTAATGCTCCATTCATTCCTCCCATACCACAATTGTAGGATGCAGCAGCTGATGTCCAATTGCCAAATTTATTGTATGCTTCTTTTAAATATTTACAAGCAGCATCTGTAGACTTTTCAGGGTTGTAGCGTTCATCCACTTCTCCATCAATGTGCAAACCATAAATGGGTGCTGTGGCAGGCATAAATTGCCAAAAGCCTACTGCTCCAACTCTTGATGTTTGGTTTTGCAGAGCGCTTTCTGCAATGCATAAATATTTAAAATCATCCGGAATATTATTGGCTCTTAATCGAGCTTCTATCATTGGTAGCCAACGTCCCATTTGTTTAATTATATAAGCAGTTGAGCCTTGCATGTAGGTATTTACCAATATTTCTCTGTCTAAACGCTCTCGAACATCCCATTGTTCTAAAGGCATTCTTTCGCCAAACAATGTATAATTACGAGGGGTTTCTGGAGCAGAAATATAGATGGGTTTATATGCACTTACATTTTCTTGCGATTCAGTTTGATATCGTGGATAGCTTCTTTGTGCTAAACAAAATTGCATTGACAACATCGTCAATAAAACAAAAATTATTTTTTTCATACTTTTATCTTAGTCTTTTTTCTTTTTATAAATAGGCACGGTACTGCAAGGCTCACCATACATAATACTTTTAACAACTGGCTTTAATTTTGCTGTAATCGCTGCATACGCACTGGGTGCAATCGCTACTTCACCACAACCTTTTATAACTACTCGTTTATCAACAAATTCATTTTCATCAATTTGTTGAATGTGTTCTAATAAGATTAATTCTGTAGCTTTTTCAGGCGTTTCTACCCATATTTTTTTGGCCACATTTTGTAAATAATTGGCGGCTAACATATACGCCCAAACAGGAATAATAGCGTCAACCGAACATGTAATTACTACATTTTTTTGTTCGCAAACAGACCAATCAAATGCTAATAATGCTGCTCTGTAATCTTTTTCTTTTAAAATTAATTCCATAAATAAAAAAGATTTCAGATCAAAAATCATCAAATCTTTTGGAAAATAATCTTCTAAATTGATCGTTATA
>CANHJA010000130.1 GCA_947460795.1 Bacteroidota bacterium
CCTACAATAATGGGAGTTTCTATATACACAGGTATTTTATTTTGGTCATCGGTTACATAAACAGTCATTTTTTCGCCGCCTGTAAAAATAGTACCTTCAATGAGTTTGGGCCTAAACTTTAGGGTGTTGTAGGTTCCATATTTGGTTTTAATTTTTTCTTTACCCAAATAGGTCAGGTAAATGGGATAAACTACATCATCTAAATACATATTGAAATAAATTTTGTCATTTATTTTTGATTTCGAAAAATCAATGTTCCGAGCATAGTAAATAGACGATAAAACATCTTGCACAGAAGCAGGCGTTTTAATTAATTTTTGGGTACTGATGGCCGTGTTATTGGTTTGATTAAAAATCGTTTGGTGATATATTTTATTTTTTCCTTCCGACACGTTTCTAATAAATTTATAAGGCAACATAGTAGCCGTATCTACAAAACTTTCATACACATCGCGCACCTTAAAAAACCAGTCGTATGAAGGATAGGTTTTTCCATTTCCCACAAAATGATAAACGGGTTTGTTATTTAATTTTTCTAAGGAATTCGAAAAAGTGACTTCGGCTGTATTGGCATAAATACCCGCTAAAGTATAATATATTTTGTATGTTAAAACCTCCCCAGATTGGGTGGTGCTGTTTACTTTTTTGGCAGTAGAAGTTTGTGCAAATTGCACAAGTGGAAACAAAAAAAAGAGATTGAAAATGATAATTTTAGCGAAAGAAAACATCTTTAATATTCGTTTGGCACATCCAACTCAAAGCCTTTTTCACCAGGCTCTTCGTTTTCTGAAACTTCTTGCTCACCTCTCGATACGTTCATGGTTGCTTCGGCACGTTGAATACTAATTTGATCAGCCGCATCGCATTCATCCAAACCTTCCATTGAAAGGGGTTGTTCAAATTTATCAACGGTAGAATATTTTAATTTATTACTGGCTTGTACTTGTTTAAAAAACTCGCCCCAAATAGGCATGGCAGCACGTGCACCTTCACCCAATCCTACACCAATAAATTTATCATCGCAACCTACCCATGCACCGGCTAATAATTGAGGTGTGTATCCAATAAACCAAGCATCCGATTCGCTGTTGGTAGTTCCTGTTTTGCCGGCACATTCGCCTTTGATATTCCATCCTGGTTTTAATCGTTTACCAGTTCCAAACAATACAGTTCCTTGCATCATGCGGATCATTTTATAAGCTGTTTTTTCATTAATCACTTCTTTGCGCTCAGGCACAAAGTTTTCTAATAAATTGCCATTTCTATCTTCAATACGAGTAATATATATAGGCTTGGTATTAATTCCATAATTTGGAAACATGGTGTACGCCCTCAACATTTCAATGATTGAAATATCATCTACTCCCAAACAAACCGAAGGCACAGAAGTCATTTTACTTACGATGCCTAATTTTGCTGCAAATTCTACAAAATGCTCTATCCCTACCAATTTTAAAATAGCAACAGTAGCATTGTTTTTTGAGTAGGCTAAGGCTGTTTTAATTGGCATTGAGCCACCTGCTCTATCTGGCCCGTACCATCCATGGCCAGGAAAAAATGTTTTATTTAATGAAACTGCTTGGCAAGGAGAATATCCGTTGTCAATTGCTAAACAATATAAAATAGGCTTAATGGTAGATCCTACTTGACGTTTAGTATTGATATTGCAATGGTCATATTGGAAGTATTTGTGATTAATACCGCCTACCCACGCTTTAACTTCACCTGTTGCAGGGTCAACTACTAAGAAGCCTGTTTGCACAAACCCTTTCATGTATTTAATGCTATCAATAGGAGAAATGGTGGTGTCTTTTTCACGTTTTGCATTCCAAGCAAATACTTTCATGCGTGTTTTGGTATTGAAGATTTTCATGATTTCTTCTTCACTTAAACCTTCTTCTTTCAATGATTTGTAACGGTCACTTTCTTTGATGGCGCGATTTAAAGTAGTTTTATGTTTTTCCCAACCTTTTGCACTTACCGAACGCATTTTACCCCACATTTGTTTTTCAACAGCTCGTTCAGCCATCGCTTGCATAGTGGTGTCTATGGTGGTATATATTTTTAATCCATCTTTATATAAATTCAATCCTTTCTTTTTGCACCATGCTTTTACATCTTGCTCCACAACTTGACGAAAATAAGGAGCTACGCCTGTATGATGCGAATCACTCATAGGAGAAAAATCCAAAACAATGGGTTTTGATTTTAATGCTTGTGCTTCGCCAGCCGATAATTTAAAGTTTTTAACCATTTGGTCTAACACCGTGTTTCGTCTGTCTTTTGTTTTTTCTGGATGTTTAACAGGGTTATACATTGACGAACCTTTTAACATACCAACTAACAATGCAGCTTCTTCTACATTCAAGTTTTTGGGTAGTTTATTGAAATAGGTTTTAGCGGCACTTTTAATTCCAAATGAATTGTATCCCCAAGGAACAGTATTTAAATACAACGTTAGAATTTCTTCTTTGGTTAAGTTTTTTTCCAATTTAACTGCTACAATTTGTTCTTTCAGTTTTTCACGCAAACGAGAAAAAATATTTCCAGAACCTTGATCTAGCAATGCTTTTGCTAACTGCTGCGTAATTGTACTGGCTCCTCCACTTGGGTTAAAAGTTATTACACCAAATAAAGCACGACCAATGGCTTCGGCATCCAAGCCGCTGTGTTCATAAAAACGTTCATCTTCGGTAGATACCAACGCATCAAACACATTGGGAGATATGTCTGCAAATTTTACCGGCTCTCTGTTTTCTAAATAGAGTTTTCCAATAATTTTATCTTCGCTAGAATAAATTTCGGATGCCGTTGAAGCTTGAGGATTTTCTAATTCTTCCATTTTAGGCATATAGCCCATCCAACCTGCATTTATCATCCATATCATTAGATTAAACCCAACGATACCAATCAATAAACTTATCCATAAAAATTTTATACTTCGTTTCATAATTTTCAATGTTACTTCACCTCAAAAAAATATGGAGGCAATTGAATTACAAAGCTATAAAAACGAATGTTACAAAAAAACTAAAAATTTAAATCCAGGGTACTAATTTTTTATTCATGAAAACCTTCATTTATTCTCCCAAGGAGATTTTTTACGGTAAAAAATAGTTGCCGTTCAATTTACAGAAGCATTATCAATAGGGCTATTGAAAATAAAATGACGATTGAATCTATTGATTGCAATAAAAAAAAGCGACCCGAAAAAAGTCCGAATCGCTGTAATTAACTAAAAAAACTAAAAAACTATGCTAACACAGGTGCGTTTAATCTAAACCCATTTCCATGAATATTGACAATTTCTACTTCTGCATCTTCTTTTAAAAACTTGCGCAATTTTGCAACATATACATCCATACTGCGACCATTAAAATATGTATCACTTCCCCATATTTTTTTCAATGCATCCTCTCTTGCTGTTAAGTCATTCATATTTTCACAAAACATTTTTAAGAGTGCATTTTCTTTTGGAGATAAAACATGTGTATCACTTCCATGTAAACTTAACTCACGCAGTTTGCTGTTAAAGTTAAATTTGCCAATTTTAAATTCAAATGTCACATTTTGCTTATCGGATGCTTCTGTATTTCGCTTAATGATAGCTTTTATTTTGTGCAATAAAATTTCACTGTCAAAAGGCTTTAATATATAATCATCAGCACCTAACCGATACCCATTTAGAATATCTTCTTTTAAATTTTTTGCTGTTAAAAAAAACAAAGGAACATCTAAATCAATATTTCTTATTTCCTCAGCTAATGAAAAACCATCTAAATTGGGCATCATCACATCCAATAGACATAAATCAAATTTTTCTCTTCTGAAAGCGGCTAAACCTAAAATTCCGTCACGAGCCAATTCAACTTCATAATCATTTAGTTCTAGATAATTTTTTAATACTTTCCCAAAATTAGTATCATCTTCAACTAAAAGTATTTTAGATTTTTCGACAACTTGAATTTCTGTATTTTCCATTTTAATAAATTTCTACAATCAAAAGTAAGGCAGCTTTTTTCGTTCAGGCTTATTTGAAACGTAATATTTTGTTAAAAAACAAATAGTCAAAAAAATATTCTAATTTCACAGCGCATGATTTTAACATTCGCATGGCGATATCTTAAAGGGAAAAAATCTACTCAAGCAGTTCAAATTATTTCTTGGGTGAGTGTGGCTGCCATGGCTGTGGGAACTGCGGCACTTATTATTGTGCTTTCTGTTTTTAATGGTTTCGAGGGTTTTATTAAAGAACTTTATTCTGACTTTTATCCTGAAATAAAAATTACTGCAGCTGTTGGTAAAAATTTTCAATTTTCTGAAGACGATAAATTAAAATTAAAATCTGTAAAAGGCATTCAATCAATTTCCTTCTCGTTGGAAGAAAAAGTTTTAATGGCTAATGATGAAACTCAGATGATTGGGATCATTAAAGGGGTTGATGAGCAATATGATCAGGTAACCAATTTTAGCAAGCACATTAAGTATGGAAAAGCGTATTTTAAGGATATAGAAAATGAAGTTCCAAAAATAGTTTTAGGACTTGGGGTAAGTAATAAATTGAGTGTAAATGAACAATCGGCATTGCCAATGAATTGTTACGCATTTAAAAAAAATGCAGCCTTTAATTCTCTCAATCCGAATGATGTTTATGCAAGCAGTTTATATCAAGTAAGTGGGGTGTATTTATTGCAAGATGTTATCGACAATCAATATGGATTTGCTTCTTTGCAAAGCGTTCAAAATTTAACCGACAAGCCAAATGAACTTTCTTCGGTTGAAATAAAATTGAAGAATAACGTTCAGGCAGATGCAATCAAATCAACCTTACAAACATTATTTAAATCGCATTTGTATAAAATAGAAACGCGACTAGAACAAAATCGAACTCTTTATTTTGTGCTCAAAAGCGAACGTTGGGCAGTGTATTTTATTCTTACATTAATGCTAATTATTGCTTCCTTTAATATAATTGGTTCCCTTTCTATGTTAGTGATAGAAAAAGAAAAAGACATTGCGATTTTAAAAACGATGGGAATGCAAAATAATAGTATTCAAAAAATATTTTTAAGTACTGGTGTTTTATTGTCGATGTTGGGCGCTGTCATTGGGTGTATTTTGGCCTTGGTTATTTGCCTTTTACAACAATATTTTGGTTTTGTAAAGTTGGGTGCTGGTGATTCTTTTTTGATAGATGCCTATCCTGTAAAACTACATGTCTTTGATTTTGTATTGGTGCTTGCAACAGTTGTTATAATTGCTGCATTGGCATCGCTCATTCCATCTATTAAAGCCAGTAAAAAAGGCATTGAGTTGAGAGTAAAATAAGTATTGTCTAATTTTAAAATAAGGTTCTTGTCATTCTTTTTTTCTTAAAATTTTATCCATCTTTTTCCCTTTAGCTAATTCATCAATTAATTTGTCTAAGTATCTAGCTTTTCGGGTTAATGGATTGATAATTTCTTCAACTTTGTAACCACAAATTGTCCCTTTAATTAAATGTGCATGAGGGTTTAAATTAGCTGTTTCAAAAAACTCTTGAAAAGTAACTTTTTTTTCAATTAATTCTTGAAGCTTGTTTTTATCAAAACCGGTAAGCCATTTTATTATCTCTTCTAATTCTTCAATCGTTCTTCCTTTGCTTTCTATCTTTTTAATATAGTAAGGATAAACTGTTGCAAATATGGTTTTTGCCATCCGCAAATTGTGTTCAGGGGTAGTCTTCATTAAGTACAACTATTCTTCTTTTTCTTTCTTGTCAAATAATTCCTTTTTAGGAACCACTTTAATTTTCATGTCTTTTTTAAGCGTACGAGCAATGGCAGAAAATGGCGCTGTAATAACTTGTTCACCTTCCTTTAGTCCACTGATAATTTCTATAAATTCGTTGTCTTGTATCGAAGTTTTTACTTCTCTTAAGGCTGTTTTATTGTCTTTGGTTACTACAAAAACATATTCTTTTATTTCATCTGTTTTCTTGGTATTGGTTTTATTGTCTTCTTCTTCTTCACGAGTGGTAACAGCATTAATAGGCACTGCAATGACGTTCATTCTATGGGTTGTCAAAATATCTACTGATGCCGACATGCCCGGTCTGAAAGGGAAATGCCGTTTGTCCTTTTCCAATAAATCTTGGTAGCTGGATGGCAATAGCTCAACGCTCACCGTGTAATTTGTAACTTGGTCGGTAGCAGCTGCTTGTTGCAAAGCAGAGGTTGTACTCGATTGAGATATTTGGACGACAATACCTTTGAATTTTCGAGATGGGTAGGCTTCTACTTCTATGTTTGCGGTGTCGCCAAATTTAACTTTTTGAATTTCATTTTCACCAACTTCCACATCTACTTTCATTTTGCTCATGTTCGCCACTCGCATAATTTCGGTACCGGCCATTTGCATCGTACCAACTACACGCTCTCCTTTTTTCACAAATAAGGCGGAAACTATTCCGGCCATTGGAGCATAAATAGTGGTTTTTCGTAGCGACTGCATAGCTTCTGTAACATTGGCTTGGGCGCTGGCTACTCCAAATTTATTTCCTTTGATATTTTCAATTGCCGCATTGTAATTGGCCTGTGCCGATTTGTAAGATGCCATAGCTGTTTCA
>CANHJA010000131.1 GCA_947460795.1 Bacteroidota bacterium
AATTTGGATGCTGGAGCTACAATCATTGATTTTTGCATTGATATTAATCAAGAAAAACAGCAGAAATTTTCGCCAATTTCTGGCCATCTAATTCAATCCCCGGCAGTATTATCAACACTGAAAGAACAAAATTTAGTAATCATTGTAATGAATCCAAATTACGTTGCAGAAATAAAACAAACGGTGCACGAATACATTCAAGAAGCTATTTTCATGGATGCGCACGGAACCCTTATTTAATTCGAATTTTTATTGAATGAATTAAAAATTTCAGGTTCAGCATAAAAAACAAGATTATTTGTATTGTGCCTTTTGTAAAAATGGAATACTTCTTTTTAAAAATGGGTTCGTTAAATAAGTATTTGACAATTTGAACTGCAGTATAGGTTTCAAAAAATAGTTTTTTGATTCCTTTCAATTGCCATCTGGCCGTCATTTTACCCCTCGAAGAGCTTCCTCCATCATCAGATCGATTGATTGATATTGAATCGAGTACTTGAACTTTACCAAGCAATGCAGTTCTCGCAATGTGATTCCAGTCGCCAGCAATGTGATTTTGAATGGGATTAATAAAACCGAGATTATTTCGATAAACACCATAAAAAACTCCATTTTTAAATACTTTTTTATAGTATTTAAACAATCTAAAAAATGGGTTGTCGTTTGATAATTCGATGCGATTTTCTTTAAACAAAAGTTGGCCACCCTTATAATATGCTGACACGCCAGAACATAAAACATAATCTTGATGGGCCTCTAAAAATGAAACACATTCACTGATGTAGTTCTCATCAAAGTCATCGTCATCCGCAATCCACATAAAATATTTCCCATTTGCTTGGTGAAATACAAAATTGAAATTGGGTTCAATCAAAATATTTTCTTTCTGAATAAAAAAAATGATTCGAGTATCTAGCGCAGCATATTTCGCTAAAATACTTTCAACAGCTGGATTCGTAGAACAATTGTCAGAAACAATTATTTCTATGTTCTTATAGCTTTGATTGATTAAATATTTTAATGCTTTCTCTAATCCTTCAGGACGATTATATGTAGGAATTCCAATAGAAACTAAAGGCTGCAAATTCAATTTATTTTACTTTTTTTAAATAACCACTTGGAGCAACACTTATTAAAAGTTTATTGTCTATTTGTTTATTAATTTCAAAACTATCATCTGTTTTTAAGTACTCAAAAACAGCTGTTTTGGGGTTGTTGCCAATGTCCCAAGGTCTGTCATACATTCCTTTAGGCATATCTTCAACAATGGTATCAAATACAACACAATAGCTACCTAGCGTAACCAATGGTGCATATAATTTTAATTCTTCCAATACATGGTCGTGTGTATGATTGCTATCTAAGCAAACCATAACTGTCATTCCAGGCTTGATATAACTCGCTGCTTTAGCTACAATTTCAGTGTCAATAGCTGAACCTTGAATCATTTTAATTCTTTTAAACATCGGATGCGCCTCAATTTCTTTTTTATTGTGCTCACGAATGTCAATATCTATTCCAATTACTTCACCTTTACCAATCAGTTCCATGATTGAAGCATAATATATCAAAGAACCACCATGTGCAATTCCTGTTTCAATAATTAAATCTGGTTTTATTTCCCAAATCAATTCTTGCATAGCTATCATGTCCTGTGGATATTGAATAATAGGACGGCCCATCCAAGAAAAATTATATGAATAAAGTTCTTTATTTGAAATGATATTAAAATCAGATGCAGCTTTTTTTAGTTCAGCATTATTTTCATAAGAGGCAATTCTATCTTTACACTCTACTTTAAATTGTTCTAATGGATTCATGTTATTATATTTTTTAATTTAGAATTATCGCCCCAAAATGAAAAAGGTTCATAATCAGGATATGGATAAAAACCCAAATTTAATGAAATAGTTTGTTTTGTATCAAGTAAATATTTTTTCACCAATTCAATGATTTTAATTGGCTCATTGCTAGAAATATTAATAATCCCGTTTGTATTATTTTGTAATGATACGTTTACTATGTGTTTGGCAATTTCTTCAATCGATAAATAGTCTCTAATTTGCTCACCCAAACTCATGTTAAAGACAGTCTCATTGCGGTCTATCGCATTTTGTAATTGAGGTATTATTGCGTTTTCATTTTGCCCTTTACCATACATATAAAATAGCCTCATCCATTTGAAGTTAAATGGATATTCTCGCTGCAATTGTTCTATAAATATGCGCAACGAATTTTTTGCAATAGCATATGGATTTTGAGGACTTACTACTAATTCTTCGTTTAGCTGACCATCCAACATGCCATATTCAAAGCAAGTTCCTGTAATGTTTACATTTGTTAACCCAGAAACAATTAAGTTTTTAATAAAATTATATTGATTCATTAATTCTGTTTCAATATGGAAAAGCTTTTTATAATTAGGCAAGCCATTCCATGCTAAGTGAATCAATAAATCCGGTTCATGAAATTTATGAAATAAATTATCTTCAACAGCATTTAAATCATGTTCAATGAAAATTACTTTTTTAAACCAAGATTTTTCTTTCGCTTTTTCAATATTTCTTGAAGTAGCAATTACTTGAAATTCTTTTTTTAAAAGTTCTTCGATTACATAATTTCCAATAAAACCAGTAGCTCCTGTTACTAATATCTTCATTACTTTGTTATTTCAACATCAGGAATTGGCACTACAAATTGCCCGCCCCATTCAGAAATGTAACTTAATTGTTTGGTGATTTCATCTTTTAAATTCCATGGAAGAATCAATACAAAGTCGGGTTTTGTAGTTTTGATATGATTTTCATCAAAAACTGGTATGTGACTTGCTGGTAAAAATTTATTTTGCTTGTGTGGATTTGCATCAGCCACAAATGAAATTAAATCATTTTTAATCCCACAAAAATTTAACAAGGTATTTCCTTTTGCAGCCGCACCGTATGCTGCAACTGTTTTTCCTGCTCGTTTTTGAGTAATTAAAAAATCCAATAGCGCATACTTTACTTTTTCTGCTTTCAAATGAAACTCTTTGTAATAGGCTAATGTATTTAATCCTTTTGCATTTTCAATTTCTAAGCATTCTTTCACATTGGATTCTATGGCTCTGTTTGAAGTATTGTGTTTTGCATATACTCGTAATGAACCACCGTGGGTTGTAAGTTTTTCAACATCAAATATTGTAAGTCCGCATGCTTCGAAAATATTATTAACAGATGTCAATGATAAATAAGAAAAGTGTTCGTGGTAAATAGTATCAAATTGATTATTCTCTACCAATTCTACCAAACTAGGCATTTCCATTGTGATAATACCTTCAGGATTTAATAATATTTTCAATCCTTTTACAAAATCTAAAATATCAGGAACATGTGCTAATACATTGTTGCCTAAAAGCAAATCTGCTTTGCGGCCTTTTTGAGATAGTTCTTCAGCTAATTTCACTCCAAAAAATTCAGTGATACAAGGAATTCCTTTCAATATAGCGACTTCTGCGGTGTTTTTAGTGGGTTCAATTCCTAAAACAGGTATGCGATGAGGTAAAAAATATTGTAATAAATACCCATCATTAGATGCAATTTCAACTACATGCGATTCGCTGTTTAAATTGAAACGAGCAATCATTTTCTCAACATAATTTTTGCTGTGTGTTAACCAGCTTGTTGAATACGATGAAAAGTATGCATAGTTGTTATCAAAAATGCTATCAAATGATTTGTATTCATCTACTTGTACCAAAAAACAATTATGACAAACATAAACTTTTAATGGATAAAATGTTTCGGGCTCATTTAATTGGCTCTTATTTAAATAAGAATTTGAAGCGGGTGAATTTATTAAATCAATAAATTCAGTTGTTATTTCTTCCTGACAAAATCTACATTTCATAATCTATTCCTGTAAAATCGGTGTTTATTAATGGATGGTTTTTATCTCTTTCAGATAAATTAGTAATTTCTAAAGGCAAATTTAGTTGAATTTTTGGATCGTCAAATTTTATCCCGCCCTCATATTTAGAATTGTAAAATGAGGAATGGAAATATACCAAGGTAGTATTTTCTTCTAGTGTTTGAAATGCATGTCCCACGCCAGGAGGCAATAGCAACATTGTATGATTATCTTCTGTCAATTCAATTGAAAATGATTTGTATAAAGTGGAAGAATTTTTTCTTAAATCTACGCCAAAATCCAATACGCTTCCTTGTATACATCGAATCAACTTCCATTCTGCAAAAGCTCCAAATTGATAATGAATTCCTCTAAAGCTTCCTTTTTCTTTTGTAAATGACTGATTGATCTGTTTGCAGGAAAAAGGAATACCTGCTTGAGCAAATTCTTCTTCGCAAAATAATCTACTAAATGCACCTCTATTATCTATGTATGGAGATAGAGTTACTTTGAAAATTCCTTTAATATTTTGCTCCTCAAAAATCATTTGTATTAATTGGTAAAGTTAAACTCTAAATACGATAAGTTGAAATAAAAATAAATAAACCAAAGATTGTCAGGATACTAGAAAATATTTTTTAACATTTGTAGTAAATTTAGAAAATTATAAATACAACTTTTATAGTTTACTATTGTAAAAGGAAATAAGAATATGGGAATTATTAAACGACAAGGGTTAAAATCTAGCGTAGTAAATTATGCAGGGGTTTTAATTGGCGTATTGTTTTTCAATTTTGTATTCCCGAATATAGTTAATGCCAAAGATTTAGGTTTAATTAATTTACTTCGAAATTTAATGTATGTGTTTGCTACCTTGCCTGCTTTGGGCCTTGGGCATATATTATTAAACTATTATTCAAGTTGGGAATCCGAAAAATTAAAAAATTCATATCATGGATTTGCCATTGTTGCAATGATTATTTCCATGTTGCTATTTGTGCTTTTCTTTATATTATTTAAATCGGTTATTATAAATTATTATCAAGCCCAATCGCCCAATTTTACACCCTATTATTACACAATTATTCCCCTTGTTTTTTTATATATTTTTAATCAATATTTTGAATTCTACAGCTTAGTAAATTTCAGATCTGCCTTTCCTGCATTTTTACGAGAAGTGGTTTCAAGAGTTTTGTTAATCATATTGTTTTATTTATATATTTCTCATTTTTTATCTCAAAAGGGATTAGTTGTTGGTTTGGTTGTAAGCTATATTATTCCATTTTTAGCTATTGTTTTTTATGCGGTCAAGATACTGAAATGGCGTGCAGGTTCGTTTACAAATTATATTCAAAAAGAAAATGTATTTGAAGAGCTAAAATATGGTAGCGGAATGTTGTTGTTAACTATTTTTAGCAATGTTTCAAATTTTTTAGATGGCATTATATTGCCAGCTTATTTAGGATTAGAAGTATTAGGAATTTACACGCCAGCGCTTGTTTTAGGACAAATGATTCAGGTTCCTTACAGAGCCATTTCAATGATCTCAATTCCTGTTTTACGAGAGGCAATCACTCAAAAAGATTTCGTGAAATTAAAATCATTAAACAATAGTTTAGGAATCAATTTATTTTTAATTGGATGCTTTTTATTTACGTTATTAATAATAAATTCGGAGGCTATTTTTTCTTTAATACCACCAAAATATTCAGCTGCAAAAAATGTTTTATTAATTGTAGGTGCTGGAAGACTACTTGATATGGCTTTCGGACTAAATTCTGAAATTATTACCTATTCAAATGACTATAAATACATAGTTCGTCTCTCGGGTTTAATGATGGTTATGACGGTAGTTTTAAATATTTTATTCATTCCAATTTACGGTATGGATGGCGCAGCGTTAGCGGTTTCTATTTCATTAATTGTATTCAATTTATTAAAAACCTACATCATCTATCAAAAATATAATTTCCATTGCTTTAGTAAACACTATATTACGTTAATAGCGATTACAATTTCAGTGATTGGTGTTTTGTATTTTATACCTTATGTGAAATTTTTAAATCAGCACATGTTTTTAAATCCAATTTTAAATATTGCATTTAAATCAACTATTGGGGTTGTGTTGTTTTTAATCCCAACATATTTTTTCAAAGTATCAACAGATTTTAATGACTTTTTTAAATTAGTTATTTCTGGGAAAATATTAAAAGGGGGTCATAAAATGGAGAATTTATAAAATTTATATTCTACCGAATAAATTCCTTCAACTCCTCTTCAAAGTACATTAATGCATTTTTAATTGGCAAAGGTAAACCGCCACCCAATGCACAGAGAGAGCCAATTTCCATCGTTTCTAATAAATCGTTTAAAAGCGTTTTGTCAATTTTGTAATCTGTATGAATGGCTTTATCAAATAGTTCTTTTCCCCTGGTGCTACCGAGTCTGCAAGGGAAACATTTGCCACAACTTTCATGCGCAGTAAATTCAAATAAATGATGTAAATAATTAACCAATGGAAACGATTGAGGTATGCATACCACTGAGGCATGACCTAATAAAAATCCATTTTCTTGAAAGGATTCAAAGGTTATGTTTAGTTCACTAATTTTAGAAACAGGAACCAAACCACCCAAAGGCCCGCCAATATGCATCGCTTTAATTGAAGATTTAAAA
>CANHJA010000132.1 GCA_947460795.1 Bacteroidota bacterium
ATTCAGGACCATTACCCATTCTAGAAGCATATACTTTGTTTGCAATTTTTTCAGGTTGACGTGCATAAGCACCAGCTGTACCAGAATTAAAGTATTTACCAAATATCTTAACTAAACCGTCAGCTGAATAGTTTAAGTTTTCAGAAACAGCTTTAAATCCAGCTGATTCATGACCACATTGTGCTAAGAAATGAGCTAAACGTAAAGGTGTTGTAATATTAAATTTAGCAGCAGTATCATGTATTTGTGCAATTACAGCATCAGGAACATGTCCTTTTAAATTAGTTAACTTAAAACTAGATGGAGGTATTGCAGTAGGAGTAGCAACTGAAGTTGCAGTTGATCCAAACATTTTTAACCATGTTACATTACCAACAATACCATCAGCAATTAATTCATTAGCAGCTTGCCATTCTTTTACTTTAGCTTCTGTACCTTTACCAAATATACCGTCAGCAGCTAATCCTAATTTTGTTTGAAGTTGTTTTACATCTTCTCCAAAAGATCCATACTTTAATAACATATGTTTTAGTTTTTAATTTAAAAGTCTTTATTAATCCCAAAGTTAAAACTTTCAGCTTTATCATATCCTAAGCCACTTTGTCTACAGTAATTTAATACTAATGAAACAAATTTGTCTTTGCTTATATAAATATTGCTGTTAAAGTCATATTCTAATAAAATATCTTTAGGCTTGTAAAAATAATTAGCTCCTCCACTAAAGGAAAAGCTGTAATATTCACTGCTAAAAATAGGAAAAGTTATTTTTAATCCATTAAATTCAGTTCCTTTTTACAAATGTGCTCAGTTGGTATACAAATGTGCTCAGCTGGTATACAAATGTGCTCAGTTGGTATAGAAATGTGCTCAGTTGGTATACAAATGATACCAATGAGAAGGTAATTGAGCTTTTTTGATTGTAAATGCGTATTTTTATAGTACCAATCTGCTCTCAATTCCGGAGGGTCATTGCGCCGAAGAAAGCAATCTAGGTTTTGCTGATAGGGTTTACTTGGACTACTTCGTGCCTTTTCTGTAACATAAATTACTAGTATACTTAGACTGCTTCGTGCCTCGCAGTGACGTCCAAACAAAATACGTCTTCATAGAAAGAAATCATACATCCGATAATCCGCTAAAATGGATTTACTTTTTTATTCTTGGATCAACAATGCCATACAATACATCTACAAAAATATTGATGATAATAAATAAAATGGCAGTAAATAAAACAGCACCCATCACGACAGGAAAGTCAAATTTATTCAACGCATCGACGGTTATTTTTCCAATGCCTTTCCAACCAAAAATGTATTCTATAAAAAATGAACCCGCTAATAATTCGGCAAACCAACCCGAAATGGATGTGATCACTGGATTTAATGCATTGCGCAACGCATGTTTCCACAATACCATTTGCTTGCTTAATCCTTTTGCATACGCAGTTCGAATGAAATCTTGGTTTAATACATCCAACATAGAACTTCGAGTAATTTGAACAATAATTGCCAAAGGACGAATGCTTAAGGTAAACACTGGCAATATCAAACTTTTTAAAATCAAATGGCGTTCACCATAGGGACTGTAATCCCACATAGGTGAAACAATGCTTAAGCCTGTGTAATCTTTCAATAAAAAACCAAAGAAATAAGCGATCAATATCCCTGCAAAAAATGAGGGCGCCGAAATGCCCAATACACTCGTAAAAATAGCGGTCGTATCAACCCACGTATTTTGTTTGAGCGCAGCAATGGTTCCTAAAAATATACCTAAAATAGTGGCTACTACGATAGATAAAAATGCTAAAATAAATGTGCCCGGAAAAGCATCAACCAACATAGCACTCACTTCTTTTTTGGTTTGATATGAACGGCGCAGATAAGGAGTTTTGATAGCCAACACAGACGAATCTCCCATTTTAAACAAGGGGGAAAAATCATATTTTTCTTGCTCGGAACGCTTGTGTACCGCAAGGGGCGATAAATCGTTTAAGTACAATAAAAATTGTGTTGGCAAAGGTTTATCTAAATTCAACTCTTTTCTTGTATTGGCTAAAGACTTTGCATCACTTCGTTGCCCCATAGTCAATCGTGCAGGATCGGCTGGCAACAACACAAAAAATAATATAAACACAATGGTTACGACTCCAAAGAGTACGAAAAAACTATTGAGTATTTTTTTGAGTAAGAATGAAAACAAAATATGTAATTAGATGTGAGATGAGAGATTTGAGATTGATGCAATTTACTATTTAGTTTAATAATAACGACAGTCAACTTATTGATTATTTTCACTTTCAGCAACAGGTACAGTTTCTGGCACTGGAGGAAATAAACTTGCTGCATTCTCTTTTAAATCCAACTTTAATTTATCTAAGCTTGGATAATTTGCATAACTCCATTTACCCATTACATTTCCTGCTTTCAACAACATCAAACCTGGGCTTGTTCTCATAGCAGTTTTGCAAACCGTACCATCAATGGTCATAAACTCCATGTCTAATTTATGAGTGGCTTTAAATTGATTGGTTTCAATGTCATTGGAAGCGGTTAACCCCACTACAGGTACATTTACTTTTTTACAAGCTGCAATTAAGTTTTGTAAAGCAGCCATATTGGAAGTGTTGGCTTCATTTACATCTTTTACAAACAATAAAAACACATTTCCTTTATACCCTAAAATCGTTTGTGTTAAATCTGCCCCATCATATGAATTGATAGAAAAATCATGAATGGCGGGTTCGTTTTTAGCAGGGGAAACTTCGATGGTTTTATTGTCAACAAATTTCCATGTAGAATCTTGCCATGGGAAATTTTCTGTTGTAAATTCTTTTTTCACACCGTCTTTTTCGTAAACCAAAACAGATTTAAATACCGCTGCAACATACTCTTTTCCTGGAGTCATTTCTTTCAATAAATTATTACCCACTCTGTAGGCTAAGCAATCTTTAAATGGTAAATGTTTTAACGCATATACTTGCATCCATAAAGATAAAATGAGAGAAATAATCATTATTGCAGATGCAATTTTGTTATTAAAGGCTTGTGCTACTCTTTTTCTGAAGGTTAATAATATGGCTATCAAAACAAGCAATATTAAATCTTTCATAAATGATTCATTGGCTTGCAACTTAATGCAGTCACCAAAACAACCACACTCTTTAATGTTTCCACTAAACAATGCATAACCGGTTAAAAATGTAAAGAAAACGGTCAATAAAAATATTAAATAAGAAAACAAGTTAAAACGATAACCAATAATTAAGGCTACCCCAGCTAATATTTCAAACGTGATCATCGCTATTGAAGTGGCTAATGAATATTCATTCATCCATTTCATTAAAGAAGGAAGATAACCTTCTCGAGCAAATACTTCATAAAACTCACCCATTTTGTAAGCCAATCCATTGGGGTCATTTGCTTTTATTAAGCCTGAAAAAATAAATAATGCGCCAACTAAAACTCGAATGATTGTCAACGTAATGTTTAATGGTTTATTCTCTTGCATATAATTCTATTTTACTTAACAAATATAGTCTCTTGACTTTCAAAAAGAAAGAATCTATGAATAATTAAAGTTTTATTAGTAAAAATACAAAAACGAACCGAAGTCAAAATCAATGCAGAATTAGTATGTTGATTTGGAAAATAATTTCTTTCTTTGCAATGAAATGAAAAAAATTATTGTTGCAATTGACGGATTTTCATCCACTGGAAAAAGCACTTTGGCGAAGCAGTTGGCTAAGCGACTTGGTTATACCTACATTGATAGTGGCGCTATGTATCGGGCAATTACCTTGTATTTTCTTCGACATGAAATTGCATTGACAGATAAAACGCAAATTAAAAATGCAATTGAAAAAATCACCTTGCATTTTGAAAATAATGAAATTTGTTTAAATGATGAAAATGTAGAAAAAGAAATTAGAAGCATGGAAATTTCTAATTTGGTTAGCGAAGTTTCAGCATTGGAAGATGTGAGAACATTTGCCGTAGCACAACAACAAAAAATTGGTAAGAAAAAAGGTTTGGTAATGGATGGCCGAGATATTGGCACAACCGTTTTCCCAAATGCAGAATTGAAAATATACCTTCATGCAAATGAAAAAACACGTACTCAACGTCGCTTTGACGAAATGAAAATTAAAAATTCGTTGATTACCTTAGATGAAGTTAGAGACAATTTAAAACACAGAGATTTGATAGATTCAACCCGAGAAATTAGTCCATTAAAAAAAGCAGATGACGCCATTGTATTAGACAACTCTGAATTGACGATGGAAGAACAACTCGAAATATCATTTAATTGGGTAATGGATCTCAAGAATTCCAATTAACATAAGCTACTAGCTTATTTTTTTATTTCATCAATTACATCTTCAATTGATTTTACTGTTGGATAAAACGATAAAATTTTGCGAATCACATTTTCCACAACCGCATCTGGACAAGATGCCCCAGAGGTTATCAATATTTTTACTGTTTCTTTTTTGGGAAAATAATCAGTTGAAATGAGTTCAATATGTTCATGAAAATTGTAATGATTAATGGTTGCATCATCAACCAAGTTCTTTTCATTTTCGATGTAATAAGTAGGTAATTTTTCTTCACAAAGTTCCACTAAATGAGAAGTATTGGAGCTGTTATAACCACCTACAACAATTGCCAAATCCGCTTTTTCTTCTAACAATCCCCTAACGGCGCCTTGATTGTCATTGGTAGCATAGCATAAAGTATCTCTTGTATCTGCAAAACGTTCTTGTGTTTGAGTTGCTTCTAATTGATAATGATCGACTATAACTGATTTTAAATAATCTGCAATTTCTTGCGTATCGCTTGCGAGCATAGTCGTTTGGTTAACCACTCCAATTCGATCAAAATCTGTTTGAGGATTAAATCCTGTAGAATATTGTCCTTTAAATTCTTCAAAAAACAAATTTAAATCCACTTTCTTTTGAATGTACTTTTCTAGTTTTTTTGCTTCCGTTAAATCTTTAATTACAACAGAAGGCGCATTGTAACTACTGTGTGAAAATGTAGCTCTTGTTTCTTCATGTTTTGGTTTTCCGTGTATAATGATAGAATATCCTTTTTTGCCAATTTGTTCAGATCGGTTCCAAACTTTTTCTACAAACGGACAAGTTGTGTTGTATTGCAAAGGATTAATGCCGATGCTTTTTAATTTCTCTTCGGTTTCTAACGTGGTTCCAAAAGCAGGAATAATAACAATGTCGTCGCTGGTAATGTCATTCCAATCGATCAGCATTTTTCCAACAGTATCCATAATAAAACGGATGCCATTATTTTGCAAATCGGCATTTACTTGAGGATTGTGAATCATCTCACTCAGTAAAAATATACGTTTAGAAGGATTTTCTTGCACAGTTCTAAAGGCAATTTCAATAGCATTTTCTACCCCATAACAAAATCCAAAATGTCGAGCTAAATATATTTCTACTGCACCAAAATTTAGTTTAGTGGGCGTAAAATCTTTTTTCAGTTTATCATCTAATTTTCTTTTTTCTTTTACAGCGCTAATTAATGGGCTTCTATAAAAAGATGGTATTTCGAAACTTTTCATGCGTATTTATACTTTCTGAGCAAATGTAGATAACTTAATGTTTATTAATCGCTAAAATTCATATTTCTACAAATAGATAAATTATATTTGTAATAATATATAAAATTATGACAAAATTTACAATCCTACTAATTACCAGCACTTTGCTACTGAGCAATTTATTTGCACAAAACACAACTACCTGTGGTTCACATGAAATTTTAAAGTCTATTGAACAAAAAATTCCAGGTTACTCGAAAGAATTAAATCAAATAGGGAATTCAAACACACTCAATAAAACAAGAGCTTCTATTATATACATACCAGTTGTGGTTCATGTAGTTTATAAAAATGCGACAGAAAACTTATCTGACAGTTATATTACAGCTCAAATAGACATATTAAATAAAACATATGCTCGTAAAAATGCGGATACGACAAACACGAGAAGCATATTTAATAATATTGTTGGACCTGTTGATGTTCAATTTATTTTAGCACAAATTAAAAGAGTACCTACGACTGTTCAAGGGTTTACATTTGATTTTAATCCTTGGACAGGAGATAATTATGCCGATGATGTTAAAATAAGCAATAACGGAGGAAGTGATGCAGTCATACCAACTAAAAATTTAAATATTTGGGTTTGTGATATTACATTACCATCAACACAGGCTGGTGAATTGCTAGGATATGCTTATCCACCTCCAGGATTACCAAATTGGGGTGCAGGAAGTGCATATTCTTCAGTTGCAGTAGATGGTGTGGTTATTGATTATATTGCCTTTGGAGGATTGAGCAAATTGCCACTTGGAGCGAGTAGTTATGGATTAAAAGGAAAAACTTGTGTTCATGAAGTAGGTCATTATTTAGGATTGCGCCATATTTGGGGTGATGATGGTGGCGCTTGTCAAGGAGATGTAGGATTTGAAGACGATGGTATAACAGACACACCCCATGCTGATGATGCCTCAAACAGTGATTGTAATAAAACAAAAAA
>CANHJA010000133.1 GCA_947460795.1 Bacteroidota bacterium
AATAAATACATTACACCAGGTGTTGCGAATATCACTGTAGCTGGTGATAAAAAACAAATAGCAGAAAAATTCAAAAAATTTGGTCCTGTAACTATTTATGACATGTATGGTAATGTTGAAAAAGACGAAGCTCCTGTGGCATTGCCTACAAACATGACTGCATCACAAATTATTACAAAATTTATTGCTGTAACAGGAGGTGAAGCTGCATGGAAAAAAGTAAATGATTTGACAATGAAAATGACAACCGAAATGCAAGGAATGTCAATTAATATCAATACAACTCGCAAAGCACCTAATAAAATGTTGTTAGACATTAATGCAGCAGGTCAAACGTTTCAAAAAATTGTATTTGATGGCGTGAAAGGTTACACTTCTCAAATGGGACAAAAGAAAGACATGGATGCTAAAGAAGTTGCAGAAAATTTAGATGAAGCATCAATGGTAAAAGATTTAGCTTATTTATCTGCAAGCTACAAAACGGAATTAAAAGGAATAGAAAAAGTAGATGGGAATAATGCATATCAAATAGAGGTTACAAAACCAAATGGTGATAAAATTACGGAGTATTATGATGTAGCAACTAGTTACAAAGTAAAATCAGAAGTTACAATGGAGACGCCTCAAGGAAGCATGACACAAACTACTTACTATCAAGATTACAAAGAAGCAAAAGGTGGATTGAAATTCCCTTATACAATTAAACAAAGTGCAGGCCCGCAAATGATGGACATGAAATTGCAAAGTGTTGAAATTAATACGGGTGTAAGCGATGATATGTTTAAATAACAAGTAAATTGTTGAGATGATTTGCTGCAAATACAGCAACAACAAATGGCTCTCAAAGAATACAATTTATCCAAATAAAAAGAAAAGAGTTCTCAATAAGAGGACTCTTTTTTTATGTAAAATTTTAACTGAGTGAATATCTCTAGCTTCATTCAATTTTATACAAAATGTGCACTTAATATTGGCTACTGATGAAAATTGTTAATTTATTAATAAGTATAGATTTTTATAATTCTTTTTAGAAACCATACACCTTACTTTTGCAGTATGGATTTTAGACCAACCCGATTTGAAGTTTTGCCCCCAGTTGTTAAAAATTTAATGATCATTAATGGATTGTTTTTTTTAGCAATGATTATTTTAGGAAAGCAAGGAATAGATATTTCTGAACATTTGGCATTGTATCATTGGAGTTCTGATAAGTTTCGAATTTGGCAACTGGTTACACATATGTTTATGCATGGAGGAAATCCTGCAGATCCTGAAGGTGGTTTTATGCACTTGTTTTCAAACATGTTTGCTCTCTGGATGTTTGGTTCTATCTTAGAAAATATGTTTGGTGCAAAACGTTTTCTCACCTTTTATATTCTTTGTGGAATAGGAGCCTCTGTATTTTATTTAGGTTTTTTAAGCTATGATTTTTATACGTTGAAAAATGCTATAGCGCATTTTAATGCAAACCCTACTTACAAAGAATATTGCAGTTTTCTTTCCCAAAACTATTCTAGTACATCAAATCTGCAAGATCCATTTTTTCAATTAAAAGCTGCCTGGGAATACGATCCCAATAATATTTTATTTATTAATCAAGCGAAAGCAAATATTCATGATTATTATCAAATTGTAACCAGTAATCCTATTGTAGGGGCTTCTGGGGCTGTATTTGGTTTGTTGTTTGCGTTTGGTTATTTATTTCCGAATACAATTATTCAAATTTATTTTTTCTTTCCTATCAAAGCAAAATACTTTGTCGCGCTTTATGCAGCCATCGAGTTGTATTTTGGATTCAAAAACGGTGCAGGAGACAATGTAGCACATACAGCCCATTTGGGAGGAATGCTCATTGCATTTATTATTTTAAAAATTTGGAATAAAAACAATCGTAAAAACTTTTATTAATTATGTCTAACGCAAGTTCTTTTATAAAATATATTTCAAAAAGCGATATTTTAAAAATTATCGTAGCAACTACGTTGTTTTTTGTAATTGTTCAATCGATCAGAATTACATTATTGATGAATGATGAACCCACTACTTTTTATGACGTGCATGTATGGAAAAATATTGGCATTACATCTACTTTTTCTAGTTGGATTTCTCATTTTTGGAGCATGATTACTTTTATGTTTGCCGAAGATAATTTTTGGCAAGTGGTCGGTAATATGATTTGGCTTTGGGTATTTGGAAGTGTAATAGAAGATCTGAAAGGAATTTATAGAGTGTTACCTATTTATCTAATCGGAGGTATTTTTTCAGCCTTTATTTTTATATTATTAGGAACTATTTTAAAACCAGCAGAAGTTAATTTTTATGCAGGTGCAATGCCTTCGATTATGGCTGTGGCAGTGGCTACGATAGTGTATAAACCCAATTATCAATTTTGGTTTTTATTTGGCAAAGGCATTCCTGTTTGGATTTTTGGAGGGGTTTATTTTATACTTCAATTAGTTGCCATAAAAGAGTATAATTTGCAAAATTTAAGTTTAATGGTGGGTGCAATCCTAGTAGGTGTCGGTTATAATTATGGTTTTGGCTTTATTTTTGATAATGTGACCACAGGATTTAAAAAGTTAGGTGAATACTTTGAAAACAATCGAAATTTTGTAAACAAAAAAGATGGTTACAATTTTTCAGCACCAAAAACGTTACAAGTAGACACTGCGAATATAGATATGATTTTAGATAAGATAAACAGCAAAGGAATTGACTCATTGTCTGCCAAAGAGAAATCTATTTTAGAGAGCTTTAGTAAAAAATAAAAATCGAATTGCGTAATTTTTTAAAATATTCTTTTTTAATTGGGTGCATTGTAAATGCGCTGCTACTCTCTATTTGTAGAGTTATTCCTAATATCAATCCTTTCGAACAAAGCGTAATTGGTATTCTTAGTTTTTTAACGCCTGTTTTTGCTGTCATCAATTTCGCATTCATATTATTCTGGATTTTTACTAAAAAATTCTGGTATATTTCAATACCTGTTGTCGCATTTTTGTTGAGTTGGGGTGTTGTAAGCGTAACTGTGGGGGGGCATCTTTGGTCATCAAATGAATTAAAACAAAATGACAGTTCATTTACTTTAATGAGTTATAATGTTCGTTTATTGGATTTATATAATTGGAGTGGAGATAAATCAACACGAAAAAAAATGTTAGATTTTATCAAAGAAAAAAAATCTTCTGTGCTTTGTTTGCAAGAATTTTATTCAGGCAATGACAGTGTAGGTATTAATAATATTAAGGCGATAAGTGACAGTTGTAATTATCCGTATTATGCCGAATGTGCGATTAATGAAAATAAACGAGGCAAATGGGGCAGCATTATTTTTTCAAAACTACCTATTATAAAATCAATTAATCACGACATTGATGTTGCCGGAAGTAATATGTTGCAAGAAGTTCAATTGAAAATAAAAAATGATACGGTTTCAATTTTTAATGTGCATTTAAAATCTAATAAATTTAGTTCAGAAGAAACTGATTTAGTTGCTAAAGGGTCTTCAAATTCTTGGGACGAAAAAACAAAACAAGAAACAAAATCTATATATTCAAAACTTGCAAAAAGTGCAATTAATAGAGGGTTAGAATCCTCTTTGGTGAGTAGAATTATTGAAGCCAATAAGTTTCCATCGATTGTTTGTGGCGATTTAAATGAAATAGCAAGCTCTTATGTTTATTTTAAAATTAGAGGAAACAAAAAAGATGCATTTTTAGAAAAAGGCTTTGGATTTGGGGCTACATACAATAAATTTATACCATTGCTTCGCATCGATTATTTATTTCATGATGAAGAAATAAACTTGCTAGGATATGAAAAATTGATTGTTCCATATTCAGATCACTATCCACTTTTTGCTAATTTTAGCTTGTAATTTTATGGATTGGTTAAGTTGCCAATATACCATTTGAATCCAGTAATAATAGTTAGGACAAATATTAATTGTTAATTGTTATCCAACCTTACCACTTTATTAATTCCATTTAATTTTTCTAATCGAACACACAATTCATTTAATTCTTCTTTATGGTTTACAAAGACCATAATAGTGCCTTCAAACAATCCATCTTTGGAGTCGATACTCATGCTGCGCATATTCATTTTTAGTTCGCCAGATACTACATTGGTAATTTTATGAATAATTCCGACATCGTCTAATCCATTTATTTTCACACCGGTTAAAAAACTAATTTCTTTGTTTTTAGCCCACTTAGCTTTTACTACTCGATGTCCATAATTTGCTAAAAGGGTTGATGCATTGGGGCAATTTGTACGATGAATTTTTAAACCTTCACCCGATGTTATAAAACCAAATACATCGTCTCCTGGAATGGGCTGGCAACAATTGGCTAGCTTATATTGAATTTTATCACTGCTTTCGCCAAACAAAATCAATTCATAGCCTTTGTTAGGTATTTGTTTTTGTAAATCAACATCTGGAAATTCTTTGATTATTTCTTTTTTAATTTCTTCAGGGAAAATTATTTTTTCATTGCCAAATTTTAGTTTTGAAAATTCTTTCACATCGAAGGTGCTTTTAGCAATTGCATAAAACAAATCCAATGGAGAAGAAAATTTATAAAAGTTTGCAATTTCAGAAAAATGAGCATTCACATTTGGAATATTTAAATGATCAATTTTTCGCAAGAAAGTTGCTTTTCCATCTTCAGCAATGATTCTTTTTTCCTCCTTTAAATAATATTTTATTCGAGATTTAGCTTTGGCTGTAACCACAAATTTCAACCAATCATCATTTGGTTTTTGTTTCTTGGATGTAATGATTTCGATTTGATCGGCATTTTTTAAAACATGATTGATGGGCACCAATTTATAATTCACTTTTGCCCCAATACAATTTTTTCCTAACTCCGAATGGATATCAAAAGCAAAGTCTAAAGCAGAAGCACCTAAAGGCAAAACGCGCATATCTCCATTGGGGGTGTAGGTGTAAATTTCTTCTGTAAAAATATCTAATTTTAAATCCTGAATAAAATCCATTGCATTGTTATCAGGATTTTGCAACAATTCTTTGATGTGTTTTAACCAATCATCTAATTTAGATTCTTGTGAGGTACCATCTTTATATTTCCAATGTGCTGCCAATCCTTTTTCGGCAATTTCATTCATTCGTTCTGTTCTAATTTGAACTTCAACCCATTTACCTTCGGGGCCCATTACGGTTGTATGCAATGCCTCATAACCATTGCTTTTAGGAGTGCTCACCCAATCCCTCAGTCGTTCTAAGCTGTGTTGATATTTACTCGTTATAATTGAAAATGCATTCCAACAATCTGCTTTTTCATTGTCTGTTTTTAATATAATTCGTACAGCAAATAAATCATATACTTCTTCAAAGGCAACATGCTTTGTTTTAATTTTATTTAATATAGAATGAACAGATTTCGGTCTGCCAAAAATTTCAAAATCAAAGCCAGCTTCTTCTAAAGCGCCTTTAATTGGTTTTATAAATTCATTGACATATTTCGTTCGTTCTCTTTTAGTGTCTTTGAGTTTTTTTGTAATCTCATTATACACATCCCGTTCCGTAAATTTCAAACTTAAGTCTTCCAATTCTGATTTTATCTCGTATAATCCTAAACGATTTGCCAACGGAGCATATAAAAAAGTAGTCTCTGAAGCAATTTTTAATTGCTTGTCTCGGCTCATGCTTCCCAAGGTGCGCATGTTGTGTAAACGATCTGCAATTTTTATTAAAATAACTCGAGGGTCATCAGCCAAAGTCAATAAAATTTTCTTGAAATTTTCGGCTTGTTGTGTTGTGTTTTTGGTTTCAACTACGTTTGATATTTTAGTCAGTCCTTCAACAATTTTTGAGCAAGAATTTCCAAATTCCATTTCAATTTCTTGTAAAGTTACTTCTGTGTCTTCTACCGTATCATGCAACAAGGCACATATCACAGAGGTAACACCTAAAGAAATTTCTTCAACTACAATTTTAGCAACAGCCAATGGATGAAAAATATAGGGCTCTCCAGATTTTCTACGCATGTGCTGATGCGCCTCTGCTGCAATTTCAAAGGCACGTCTAACCAATTGTTTGTCGCCTTTTTTTAATCGAGATTTTATTGCTCGCAACAGTGAACGATATTCTCTCAATATCATTTTTTTTTCTTCTTCTGGCGACAAATTGTATTTCTCAATGATTTCCATATCACATTTTCTGTTGAAGTAAATATAGTTTTTTTTACTTTTAAAATAAATTTTAAATAATATATTATCAATTATTTAATGAAAAGAAATTATGATTTATCTTTAACGGAATGAAATTATTTGTTGTTCCTACGCCTATTGGCAATTTGCAAGACATGACTTTTAGGGCTATCGATACTCTAAAAAGTGTAGATATTATTTTGGCTGAAGATACGAGAACATCTTCTGTTTTACTAAAACACTATCAAATTCAAAAGTCAATTTGGAGCTATCACATGCACAATGAACATAAAGTGGTAGAAAAATTAGTGGAAGATATTCAATCAGGAAAAACGATGGCTTTAATAACCGATGCAGGTACGCCGGGTATTTCTGATCC
>CANHJA010000134.1 GCA_947460795.1 Bacteroidota bacterium
CGTCAACTCTATTTTATTTTTAGACATATAATAGTTTGGATAGGTTCTACGCAAATCAGATACTGGCTTGCCATACTTCGCTAAATGAGTTAAAAATAGTGCAATACCAATCAATGAGTCGCGTCCATAATGTAATTCAGGAACGATAACTCCTCCATTGCCTTCGCCACCAATCACTGCCTTTTTTTCTTTCATTCTATTTACCACATTGACTTCACCAACTGCGCTGGCAAAATATTCTCCACCATGCTTTAATGTAATGTCTTTTAAAGCACGTGTGCTTGACATATTTGAAACAGTGTTTCCACCTTTTTTATTCATTAAAACATAATCAGCAATCGATACAAGTGTATATTCTTCACCAAAAAAAGAACCATCTTCACACACAAAACAAAGTCGGTCTACATCAGGGTCAACAACAATGCCTAAATCCGCTTTTTGTTTTACAACTT
Source organism: Bacteroidota bacterium (assembly GCA_947460795.1). GTDB lineage: Bacteria > Bacteroidota > Bacteroidia > Chitinophagales > Chitinophagaceae > OLB11. Next base: position 453 of record CANHJA010000134.1, read on the forward strand.
CATTTGCAATTTCATTTAAGTTTTCTGGTAATGGTTCAGGATTGTGTGCAAATTTACCTGTCACTTCTGCATTTAAAACTTCAATATTTTTAACGCCTAATTTTTCTAATAAATAAGGAACAAATGTGGCTCCTGTGCTATTAATCGCATCAATAATTATTTTAAAATTTTTAGAGGCAATTGCATTTGCATCAACCAATGGATGATTTAAAATAGCTTGTGTGTGTTTATCCATGTAGCTTTCATTGATTACTACTTGGCCTAATTTATTAACATCAGCAAAAATAAAATCAGCTTGATTTCCTTTTAATAATACAGCTTCTCCTTCTTTGCCAGAAATAAATTCACCTTCTTTATTTAAGAGTTTCAATGCGTTCCATTCTTTTGGATTGTGGCTAGCGGTTATAATAATTCCTCCACCTGCATTTTCCATTTTTACGGCCATTTCTACTGTTGGTGTAGTGCTTAATCCTAAATCTACTACTTCTATTCCTAAAGATTGCAATGTACTAACTACTAGATTTCGAACTATTTCACCACTAATTCTTCCATCACGACCTACTACAATTTTATTTATACCCGATTGTTCTGTAACCCAACTACCAAAAGCCGCAGTGTATTTTACTACATCAATTGGCGTTAAACCTTCATCTGCTTTACCTCCTATAGTGCCTCTAATTCCTGAAATTGATTTTATTAATGCCAAAACGTTTTTTTTAGAGCGCAAATTTACACAAATCATTTGCATAATTTTGATAAATTACACCCTTTAATAGAATATATAATGAAAGATTGGTTTAAAAATTGGTTTGATTCGCCCTATTATCACACCTTATATAAAAATAGAACAGATGATGAAGCCATTTTGTTTGTGAAAAATTGTGTAGCACATTTTCAATTTAATACCAATTCAAGATTGCTAGATTTAGCATGTGGGAAAGGAAGGCATTCAATCGCATTTTCTAAATTTGGATTGGATGTAACGGGTGTTGATTTATCTCCTCAAAGCATCCTTCATGCTCAGCAATTCGAGACTGAAAACTTACATTTTTTTGTACAAGATATGCGAACTGTTTTTAGAGTCAATTATTTTGATGTTGTATGTAATTTATTTACCAGTTTCGGCTATTTCAATTCGGAGCACGACAATCATTTGGCTGCAAAAAGCATGGCTGTAGGATTGAAAAAAGGCGGCACATTAATCATCGATTTTGTAAATCTGCAACATGCCAGAAAAAATATTGAAAACAATCAAACAGAAACTCAACGCATTGATAATATTACATTTAATATAAATAGAAGCTTTACCGAAACTCAATTAATAAAAAAAATTGACATTACAGATGGTGAAAATAAATATCATTTTCAAGAAGCTGTAAATAGTTTTCACTTAGCTGAAATGATTGCTATTTTTGAAAAGGAAGGATTAAAACACAAAGACACATTTGGTAATTATTATTTTGAAAAATATGATGAAATGGAATCCCCTAGAATGATTTTGATTTTTGAAAAATAATATACAATCATATAAAGTATCCCAAAGCAATAAATATTTTTGCGGGTAAGTAGCTGGGCTAATTAAGAAAATAATTCCCAAAAAAATACTTTATTATATTTGTAGCTCTTGACTATGGTAGAATTCATCCAAGATATAGACGAATTAATTTTAAATCTCATTCATATAAAATGGGCAAATTCGTTATTTGATATGGTGATGCCTTTAGTTCGAAATCAATATTTTTGGTCTCCAGTCTATCTTTTTTTATTAGTTTACATGTGGCTCAATCATAAGAAAGAGGGCTTGCTTTGGTGTTTGTTTTTTTTTATCACATTTATTTATTGTGATTTTATCAGTGCCTCTATTATAAAACCATTTATACATCGGTTAAGGCCCTGCAATGAACCTTACTTGTCATTTACTGTTCGAGAAATTGTAAGTTGTGGCAGTGGTTTCAGTTTCCCATCAAGCCATGCAACAAACCATTTTGGTCTATCCACATTTATTATTTTAACATTACGTCATAAAAATAAATGGATTGTTCCTTTGGCAATTTTTGGGGCTGTTTTAGTTTGCTATGCTCAATTATATGTGGCTGTACATTATCCTTTTGATATTTTATGTGGAGCTATTTTAGGAATAGCAATTGCTAAAATAAATTCAAGCTATTATCTTAAACGATTTAAAGATTTTACTTTTTAAAAACCTACTTTTGCAATTGCTATGAGCATCTGGATATATTTAATTTTATTGCTTTTATTCACCATTCTTGGGGGCGCTATTCCTTTTTTATTTAAACAATTTAAAAGCGAATGGATTACACTACTATTGGCATTTTCGGGCTCTTTTTTGTTGGGAATTACCTTGTTGCATTTAATGCCAGAAACCTTTCATGAATTAGGAGAAAAGGCGGGTATTTTCATCATTGTTGGTTTCTTTTTTCAATTGATTTTACAACGTTTTTCGCACGGTGTTGAGCATGGACATGTGCATGAACATCCTGGACATACGCACAATATTTTACCTATTTTTGTTGGACTTTCAGTACATGCATTTATGGAAGGAATTCCACTGGGTTTTAATTACCAAAGCAGTGGCACCATGCCGTCTATTTTTTTAGGGGTAGCCGCACATAAAATTCCTGAAGCAATTACATTAAGTGCATTATTACTCATTTCTCCAACTAAATATAGCAAGTGGTTTTATGTTATTTTATTTGCAATGGTTTCTCCAATTTCTGGAATGATGGCCATGTATTACGGACAAAAATTTTATTTCATATCAAATGCATTGGTATATATAATACCTGTAGTGATTGGCGCTTTTTTACATATATCTACTACGATTTTGTATGAGAGTGGCACGAAGCACCATCAATTGAGTACACAAAAAATAGCAGCAGTTTTGCTAGGAATAGGCCTAGCGATGGCTACTTTACTATTGCATGTACATGAATAAAAAATTCACATCTTCTTAAAACTATTATTGTTTAAAGCAATTAACTTTACAAAAATTATAAAATATGAAAAAGTTATTTTTTGCAATGTTCCTACTCACTACAGCATTACAAGTAATTGCAAACCCATCCGAAAGTTTTAGTCTATACAACTCTATTCAAAAGAAAAAAAAGAAGAAAGACACTGCTTTTGATAGAACTCGATTGCTCCTAGGAGGCGGAGGAGGTTTTGGCGCTGGATTTAGAGCGTTTTCGATTAATGTGACACCATCAATAGCATATTGTATAACAGACAATTTTAATATTGGAACTACTATTGGATTTAATTACTATCAACAAGCAGAAGATTTTCAATACTTTAATACCACAACCAATCAAGTAACGGATGCTACATTTAAATATAAATATCCAGGTTATTCATTCAGCATATTTGCTAGACAAATTATTGCACAACGTTTCATGTTAAATTTAGAACCAGAAATGACTAATGTAAAAGTTGTCAAAAATTACGATGTTAATCCGACAAACGGAAAAGTTACTGAAGATAAGTATCGATTAAATATTTCTTCGGTATTAGCTGGTATTGGATATGTTCAGAAAATAAGTGATTTAGGATATTCATATGTTATGGTTTGTTATGATTTAACACAAAATCCCAATGCACGTTATTATCAAACATTTGATTATCGAGCAGGTATCATGATGAATTTGTTTAATCGGTAGTATTCATAGTATATCAAAAATAAATGGTATATTGTAGCCTATTTTTCTTTAACTGAACATGATACAAAAGCGCTGGACGATAAAAGAGGCTAATCCCGAATGGGCTCAATCATTATATGAATCTTTAAAAATTCATCCAGTTTTATGTAGAATTTTAGCTTCAAGAGGGGTCTCAAATTTTCAAGAAGCGAAAGATTTTTTTAGAACCAACGAAACACATTTGCTAAATCCTTTTTTAATGAAAGGAATGCAAAAATCAATTGACCGAATACATCAAGCAATAACCAACAATGAAAAAATATTAATTTATGGAGATTATGATGTCGATGGAACTACCTCTGTAGCGGTCGTCTATCAATTTTTTAAAACGATAATTGGAAACCAATCTGAAGCATTCAATCTGAAACCTCAAATAGAGTTTTACATTCCGCATCGTTTTTCAGAAGGTTATGGTGTTTCTCAAAAGGGAGTAGATTATGCAATTGAACAAAATTTCAAATTAATTATAACATTAGATTGTGGTATAAAATCAGTTGATTTAGTAGAGTATGCAAATCAACATAATATTGATACTATTGTCAGTGATCATCATTTACCGGGAGAAATAATTCCCAATGCATTTGCTATTTTAAATCCTAAACAAGCAGATTGTCCTTATCCATATAAAGAATTGTGCGGTTGTGGAATTGGCTATAAAATTATTTCCGCTTATGCTGCACAATACAATATTGATCAAGAAATTGTCAATTATCATTTAGACTTAGTAGCAACAGCAATAGCTGCAGATATTGTGCCAATTACCGGCGAAAATAGAACATTGTGTGTGTTGGGTTTGCAAAAAGCGAATGATAATCCAAGCGTTCCTTTACAAGCATTGAAAACAATCAGTAAGCACGAAAAAGAGTTTACAATTACTGATTTAGTATTTATAATTGCACCTCGTGTAAATGCTGCTGGACGAATGGATGACGCAAAAAAAGCAGTAGAATTATTTATAGAAACAGATGTAGAAAAAGCGAAAGAATTAGCTTCAATTTTACAAGAAGACAACAATGATAGAAAAGATATTGATCGCATGACAACCCTTGAAGCTTTGGATATGATTGCAGAAAAGATGGAGTTTCAAAATAGAAAATCAACTGTTGTATATGACGAAAATTGGCATAAAGGAATTGTAGGAATTGTGGCTTCAAGAATTATTGAACATCATTACAAACCAACTATCGTCTTAACTTTATCGAATGGGAAAATAACCGGTTCAGCTCGATCTATTAAAGGCTTTAATATGTTTGAAGGGCTCAATCAATGTGCTGATTATTTAGAAAATTATGGTGGACATTATTTTGCAGCAGGCTTAACGATGAAAGAAGAAAATTTAGAACCCTTTAAATTGCGTTTTGATGAAGTGGTAAAAGCCACGGTCCCAGATGAATTGTTTTTTCCAGAAATTGAGGTTGATGCAGAAATTAATTTCAATGATATTAATGATCATTTTTTGAAAATATTAAATCAATTTGCACCTCATGGTCCCGAAAATATGAAACCTATTTTTATGACTAAACATGTATTAGATTATCAAGGTTTTTCAACTATTGTAAAAGAAAAACACCTTCGATTTGTTGTGTATCAAAATGGCAGTAAAACGATCAATGGCATAGGCTTTAACATGGCAGAAAAAATTGATGTAATTAAATCAAAGCAGTCATTTGAAATCTTATATCACATTGAAGAAAATACATGGAATGGCAATACTTCCATTCAATTAAAAGTCATTGATATTCGATAATAAAAATTACATTTGAAATTAAAATAAAATAACATGAACAAATTAATTTATTCACTAATCGCATTTGTTGGCATTTTAGCAATGGCGAATTGTTCTCCTAAAACGGTGAAAAATACTACTTCAGAAAATAAAAATACTGAAACAGTTAGTGTAGAAATTCCTTTTGGAAGCAAACCATTTGAAGAGCAAATGGACATAGTTAGAAGCATTGCAACCGAAGAGAATACTACAGATGGAGGACAAATCTATCAAACTAGTTGTGGAAAATGCCATGAATTATTTCAACCAGAAAGCAGAAATATTGCCAGTTGGATGAAAGTAATGAAAAGGATGTCGAAAGAAGCTAAATTAAGTGAGCAACAGTACAAATTAGTGAGTGTTTATTTGAATTCAAAATCTAAAAATTAATCATTTCTATATCCAACAATATGAAAAAAATAATATTTACGGTATTGATTTTTTTAGGAATTATATTGGTTGCAAAATCATCTTCCAATGCTATTGGTCATGCAATAAAACAAAATGAAATTGACACGTTGTTATTTAGTAACCAAAATATTGAAAGTCAGTTGAATGTAATTGGAAACTTGAAAACCATTGAAAATATAACTAAG
>CANHJA010000135.1 GCA_947460795.1 Bacteroidota bacterium
AAAACCAAATATGGAACCTACAACACCCTAAAGTTTAGGCCCAAACTCATTGAAGGTACTATTTTTACAGGCGGCGAAAAAATGACTGTTTATGTAACCGATGACCAAAATAAAATACCTGTGTATATAGAAACTCCCATTATTGTAGGTACCATAAAAGTATATTTATACGCAGCAAAAGGATTGAGAAATTGAAAAAACTAGCATAAACAATCCTCATCTAATATTGCTCGTACCAACTAAATTTATCCTCTACAATTTGCGTTTTTTCTTTTTCTAAATATGCTAAAAATGACTTAGAAACTGGTGAATGTTTTTTTCCTTTTAACCATATTAAACTCCAAGTTGTTTTAATTGGCAATCCTTTGATAGGTATAATTTGTAATTCATTATTATGCAATTCATTTTTAATTCCAATCAAGGGCATAATAGAATAACCCAAGCCAGCCAATAAAGATTGTTTCACAGCTTCGTTTGATGTCAGCTCCATCTTTTTTAAAGCAGTAATTTTATTGTGTTCAATAAAGCTTTCCATGGTTTGTCGAGTGCCTGAGCCTTTTTCTCTGAATAGTAAAGGCAAATCGTTAAATATTTCTTTCGTGCTTTTCGTTTTTTTAAATGTTGTTTCGGTATTTCCTACCAAGTACAATTTATTTTGAAGTAAATCAAGTTTTTCAATATGTAATGTATTGGGAAGAATCGAAACCAATGCAAAATCAATTTCATTATTTTCCAAGCTCTCAACCACTTTATTTTTATTGGTTACATCCATCAATAATTCGATACCACTGTGTTGTTGCATAAAATTAGTTAAAAAATAAGGCATTACATACTTTCCTGTCGACACGACTGAAATCTTTAATCGACCTGTTAACTGACCTTTATAAGCTAATGTCTTAAAGTTAATGGCATGCACTTGATTGATGACACTTTCTGCTGCCTCTGCAATTTCTAGCCCAAAATCTGTAATGTAAATTTTTCTACCCACTACTTCAGTGAGTGGAATGTCAAATTGATCTTGTAAATTTTTTAATTGAATAGAAACCGCTGGCTGACTAAGATTCAACTCTTCCGATGCCTTCGTGATGCTTTTGGTTTGTACAATTTTTAAAAATATCTGTAATTGATTTAATGTATAATTCATAAAATATTTTTATGGTTTACATTACAAATATAAATAAATACTTATGAATTAAAAATGTCAATTTTGCAATGTTTAAATCATAACATACCACTACTATCCTAGTGAATGAAATGATTAGAACGAACATAAAATGAATTTAATTGTAATAAAAACCAGCGTATGCTTTACATTAATGATTGCCTTTTTAATAATGGCTTGTATCACTAAAAATGTGAATGCAAGCCATCTATTTGCCTCTTTCGTTATAATAATTGGAGTATTAACAGCTAAATATTTAGCCCCTAAAAAACAAAATAATGAATGAATATTTTACTACAACATTAATTTATTACATGGAATGTAGCATAAATAAAAAATAAAAGACAACAACGCTTGATGCGTTCAGAAAAATATTTCTAAAGATGAATGAAAAGATGAACCTATTTGCTGGGAGAAATTTAGTGATAGCAACGAAACACGAAAAGGAAAAAGTATTGGCTCCAATTTTAGAAAAACAATTGGGAGTCAATTGTTTTGTTGCAACCAATTTTGATACAGATGAATTAGGGACATTTACTGGAGAAATAGACAGAGAAGAAGATGCCTTAACTACTGCAAGAAAAAAGTGTCTTTTGGCAATGGAACATTCAAATTGCGATTTAGCAGTTGCGAGTGAAGGCTCATTTGGACCTCATCCCAGCATGGTTTTTGTACATGCCGACGATGAAATTTTATTGCTCTTGGATAAGAAAAACAATTTAGAAATCTTTGTTAGAATACTAAGCACAGATACCAATTTTAATGCAGCTGAAATAAGATCTAAACAAGAATTAAAAGAATTTTGTTACAAAGTAAAATTTCCTTCACATGCACTCATCATCAAAAAATCGAAAGATGATTTTACAGACATCTTAAAAGGAATTACCAGTTGGGAAATTGTATCTACAAAGTTTGATGAAATGATAAGCGCTCATGGAAGTGCATATATTGAAACCGATATGAGGGCGATGCATAACCCAACAAGAATGAATTTGATAGAGAAAACTGGACAAAAATTAGCAGACAAGATTAACACCGTTTGTCCAAAATGCAATACGCCTGGCTTAGGCATAACATCTGTAAAAGAAGGACTTCCTTGCAACTTGTGCAGCAATCCAACTCATTCAATCATAAGTCATTTACATGAATGTCAACAATGCGACTTCATTAAAGAAATAATGTATCCAAATGAAAAAGAAACAGAAGATCCAATGTATTGTGATTATTGTAACCCTTAAAAAAAATTAAATTGATAACAAAGAATATTCAATATGCTGTAGATGAACTTAAACGGGATGGCTTAGTTTCAATTCCGACAGAAACAGTGTATGGTTTAGCAGCGAATGCATACAATGAAACTACCGTAAAAAAAATATTTGAATTAAAAAACAGACCGCATTACAATCCATTAATTGTTCATATAAAATCGGCAGATTATTTACAACATATTGCAAAAGAGATACCCGATATTGCCCTTAAACTGGCTACTGCATTTTGGCCCGGACCATTGACCTTGGTATTAAAAAAACAAGAACATGTTTCTGATTTTATAACTGCCGGGAAAGATACCGTTGCTGTGCGCGTTCCAAATCATCCACTCACCTTAGACTTGTTAAACGAACTAGATTTTCCGTTAGCTGCTCCCAGTGCCAATCCGTTTGGTTCGATAAGTCCGACCAATGCAACACACGTTCATGCTTATTTTGGAGAAACCCTTCCGGTAATTTTAGACGGTGGTGAATGTGAAAAAGGAATAGAATCTACGATAATTGGTTTTGAAAACAACCAACCAATTTTGTACAGGCATGGTTCAATTTCTATCGAGGAAATAGAAAAAATGGTGGGGAAAATAAATACAATCACTCATAATGACCAGACTCCAAACGCACCCGGTATGCTTTCTCGACATTATGCACCAAAAACTGAAACCTATCTTACAAATAATGTTGCTGCATTGGCAACCTATTTTGAAGGAAAAAAAATAGGCTTGTTGGTTTTTAAAAATCCAATGCACCACCACAACATTCATCATCAAGAAATACTTTCAAAAACAGGAGATTGTGCTGAAGCGGCTAAAAATTTATATGCTGCAATGCATCGCTTAGACGAACAAAACCTCGATGTAATTATAGCCGAAAGATTACCCGATGAAGGCTTAGGCAAAACGATAAATGATAAACTAGAAAGAGCAACAAAAAAAGAATAGATGAAAACAATTATACGAAATGCATCGATAGTAAATGAAGGCAACACGATTGTCGCCGATGTGTTAATTTCAAATGAACGAATTGAAAAAATAGCCCCATCCATACATGTAAATGAAATGTCTTCTGTGCAAGAAATCAATGCCGAAGGATTGTATTTACTACCGGGAGGCATTGATGATCAAGTTCATTTTCGGGAACCCGGCTTAACCCACAAAGGCGATATTTACTCCGAATCAAGAGCAGCCGTAGCGGGTGGAATTACCTCCTTTATGGAAATGCCAAACACCATTCCCAACACCTTAACGCAAGCGCTGTTAGAAGAAAAATATGCAATGGTATCAAAAACAGCAGCAGCCAATTATTCCTTTTTTATGGGAATCAATCAAAACAATTTAGAAGAAGCGTTAAAAACGAATAACGAAACTGTTTGCGGAATTACAGATGATGGTTTATATTTTAACAATGACGAAGGTATTTTGGCAAACTATCCCCAATTTTTAGAAACCCTTTTTTCTCGATCAGATTCGCTGGTTGCTTTACACAGCGAAGATGATGGAATTATAAAAAACAATACCCATCACTACCGAGAAAAATATGGAGACCAGATTCCTTTTGAATGCCATCCTAAAATAAGAAGCGAAGAAGCATGTGTAAATGCCACCAAACGCGTTTTGGAAATTTCTAAAAAACACAATAATCGATTGCATTTATTTCATATTTCTACTCTTGCAGAAGCCAATCTTTTGGATAATACAATCCCCATTCATGAAAAAAGAATTACCGCTGAAGCTTGCGTGCATCACCTCTGGTTTTCTGACAAAGATTATTTGAATTTAGGTGCTAACATAAAATGGAATCCTGCAATTAAATCTGCAAAGGATAAAGAAGGTTTATTAGCAGCGCTGTTGGATAATCGATTGGATATTATTGCAACAGACCATGCACCTCATACCAAAGAAGAAAAAAGTGGGACCTATTTCAAATCCCTATCGGGAGGGCCTTTGGTACAACATGCTTTGCCTGCTATGCTTGAATTTTTTCATGAAGGAAAAATAAGTCTAGAAAAAATTGTAGAAAAAATGAGCCACCATGTAGCCGAAATTTATAAAATAAAAGAACGAGGATATATTCGGGAAGGCTATTATGCCGATTTGGTACTGATAGATTTACACAACTCTTGGAAAGTAAGCCCCGAAAATATTTTGTACAAATGCCAATGGTCTCCATTTGAAAATCAATGCTTCAAAAGTAAAATTGTACAAACATTTGTAAATGGACATTTAATGTATGACAATGGAATAATAAACGACCAGCAACTTGGAAAAAGATTAACATTTTCAAAATACCGATAAATAAAACAACATGAATATTAATTTACTATTAGAAAATTTAACAAACCCCGCATTGCTTTTTTTTGTACTCGGCGTTTTGGGTGTTTATTTAAAAAGTGATTTGGAAATACCAGAGAACTCCTCAAAATTTATTTCTTTATACCTCTTGTTTGCCATCGGTTTTAAAGGTGGACAAGAATTATCGCATGAGGCCATTACCATGGAAATTGGTTGGTCTATGTTATTTGGCATTTTTATATCTTTAATGATACCACTTTATACTTTTTTTATACTGAAAAGAAAATTAACCATATATGATGCAGGTGCTATAGCGGCTGCTTATGGATCTGTAAGTGCTGTCACATTTGTTACGGCCGTTTCCTACCTCGAGTCACATCAACTTTTGCTACACGGACACATGGTAGCCATAATGGCTTTGATGGAATCGCCTGCAATTATCATTGGATTGATTTTAATTTCTATGTTTAACAAGGACGAAACCCAAATAATAAAAAAACGAAATGTTATAAAACACTCCCTTACCAATGGAAGTGTATTGCTTATTCTTGGGAGTTTATTAATTGGTTATGTGGCCAATGCAAAACAGGCCGAAGGAATAAAACCTTTTACAAATGATCTTTTCAAAGGCTTTCTTGCCATCTTTCTTTTAGATATGGGAATTACGAGTGGTAGAAAATTAAAAGCATTTTTCTCATTCGGTTGGTTTCCAATTATTTTTGCCATCTTCATTCCATTAATAAATGGTTGCATCATTGCTTTGTTAAGCTCCTTTGTAACACAAGACATAACCAACCGATTTATGTTTGCGATATTAGCCGCCAGTGCCTCTTACATTGCGGTTCCTGCGGCCATGAAAATCTCAGCGCCTAAAGCCAATCCCGGACTTTTTTTACCAATGGCTCTCGCAGTTACCTTTCCTATCAATATTACCATCGGTATGCCGTTGTATTTTCTACTTGTTCAAAATACTTGATAATAAAAGCATAAACCTTGTAAAGCATTGTTGAGTTAGTAAACCAACAAGTTGGTTTATACAAATAAAAAAAATCCGAAGCAATGCTTCGGATTTTTTTATCAAAGTATTAAGGGGCGTTTTGATATTGTAGTTTATTATTCATTTTTTACAAATATTTACTTTAAAAAGATATTTTTGTAGGATTATTATTCAAATCTAATTGAACGAAATATAAAAATATATTCATGAAAAATTTTTTATTATTCTTTGTTTTTATCATCTTTTCTAAATTTTTGTTTGCGCAAAATATTAAAAAATATACAGGAGAGTTAACTAATGATGGTAAGTTTGGACAACACGGAAGCGTAGAGTATTCATATTATGAAGACTCAATTACCCATGACTATATTAAACATGGTCAGTTCAAATATGTTTTTGTTGGTACTAATGATTACAAAGGATTCAAGCAAACTATTACTGGTAAATTTGATAAAGGCACTAAAGTAGGCAAGTGGGTTTATTCTATAAATAAAACTGATTATAAAGATGGTTATGAGGGTAAATTTTATACAGGAATTATAAACTTAGTAGCAGATTATAAAAATGGTTATGCAAATGGGAAATGGCATTA